>NZ_JAKUWI010000005.1:0-59798 GCF_026782345.1 Streptococcus oralis
TAAGAAACCAGAGGAGCCAACAACTCCTACTCCAAATCCAAATCCAAAAGGAAACCCTACTCTACCTCAAACAGGTACAAATGATTCAAGCTACATGCCATATCTTGGTCTAGCAGCTTTAGTAGGAGTTTTAGGACTTGGTCAGTTGAAACGTAAAGAAGACGAAAGCAAGTAAGCTCTAAAAGTTAAATAGAAAAGAGGAACTCTGTTTCCTCTTTTTTATAGTCCGAAATTAAAAACGCTTCCTATTGATTTTCACTCATAAAATCAACTAATTTATGTTAAAATGGTAGTAGAAAGTTGAGATTATGAGTTATTTTAAAAAATATAAATTCGATAAGTCACAGTTCAAACTTGGTATGCGGACTTTCAAAACGGGAATTGCCGTTTTTCTAGTTCTTTTGATTTTTGGTTTTTTTGGCTGGAAGGGGCTTCAAATCGGAGCATTAACAGCGGTCTTCAGTCTACGAGAAAGCTTTGATAAGAGTGTCCATTTTGGAACTTCGCGTATCTTAGGAAATAGCATCGGAGGTTTTTACGCCCTTGTCTTTTTCCTCTTAAACACTTTATTTCATGGAGCCTTTTGGGTAACCTTACTAGTTGTTCCGATTTGTACCATGTTAACCATTATGACAAATGTTGCTATGAACAACAAGGCAGGAGTTATCGGTGGTGTAGCGGCTATGTTAATCATTACCCTATCAATACCAAGCGGAGAAACATTTTTGTACGTGTTTGCACGTGTATCGGAAACTTTCATGGGAGTTTTTGTCGCAATTCTCGTAAATTATGATATTGATCGTATTCATCTCTTTTTAGAGAAAAAAGAAAAATAATGTTACATTTTATGACATTATCAATTGACGTTTGTCTTTTTTTAGACTATAATAGACAGAAAGAAGGAAAATGTAAATGAAGGAAAAAGAATTTCGCCGAAATATGGCTGTTTTTCCTATTGGCAGTGTTATGAAGTTGACCGATCTCTCGGCGCGTCAGATTCGTTATTACGAAGATCAAGAGTTGATTAAACCTGATCGGAACGAAGGAAACCGTCGCATGTATTCATTGAATGATATGGATCGTCTGCTTGAAATCAAAGATTATATCTCTGAAGGCTACAATATCGCTGCCATTAAGAAAAAATATGCTGAACGTGAGGCGAAGTCCAAGAAAGTGGTGAGTCAGACGGAGGTGCGTCGCGCACTTCATAATGAACTCCTCCAGCAGGGACGCTTTGCTTCAGCACATACACCTTTTGGTCGCGGTTAGGCAATCGCAAGTAGTCATATATTAAGGAGAAAAACCATGCCAATCACAGCTGCAGATATTCGTCGTGAAGTCAAGGAAAAAAATGTTACCTTTATTCGTCTCATGTTCTCAGATATTTTGGGAACGATGAAAAACGTCGAAATTCCTGCTACAGATGAACAGTTAGATAAAGTCTTGTCAAACAAGGCTATGTTTGATGGATCTTCTATTGAAGGTTTTGTACGTATCAATGAGTCAGATATGTACTTGTACCCAGACTTGGATACATGGACAGTCTTCCCTTGGGGAGATGAAAACGGAAGTGTTGCAGGTTTGATCTGTGATGTCTATACAACAGAAGGTAAACCGTTTGCAGGTGACCCTCGTGGCAATTTGAAACGTGCTCTTCGCCATATGGAAGAAGTAGGATTCAAATCCTTCAACCTTGGACCAGAGCCAGAATTCTTCCTATTTAAACTGGATGAAAATGGGGATCCGACTCTTGAGGTAAATGATAAGGGTGGCTACTTTGATTTGGCACCTACAGACCTTGCGGATAATACACGTCGTGAAATCGTTAATGTCTTGACCAAAATGGGATTTGAAGTGGAAGCAAGTCACCACGAGGTTGCGGTTGGACAACACGAAATTGACTTCAAGTATGATGAAGTCCTCCGTGCTTGTGATAAGATTCAAATCTTTAAACTCGTTGTTAAAACGATTGCTCGTAAACACGGTCTTTACGCAACCTTTATGGCGAAACCAAAATTTGGTATCGCTGGATCAGGTATGCACTGTAATATGTCCTTGTTTGATGCAGAAGGAAACAATGCCTTCTTTGATCCAAATGATCCAAAAGGAATGCAGTTGTCTGAAACGGCCTACCATTTCCTTGGTGGTTTGATCAAGCATGCCTACAACTATACTGCCATCATGAACCCAACAGTTAACTCATACAAACGTTTGGTTCCAGGTTATGAAGCGCCTGTTTACATTGCTTGGGCTGGTCGTAACCGTTCGCCACTTGTGCGCGTACCAGCTTCACGTGGTATGGGAACTCGTCTTGAGTTGCGTTCAGTGGACCCAATGGCAAACCCATACATCGCTATGGCTGTTCTTTTGGAAGTTGGTTTGCATGGTATTGAAAACAAAATCGAAGCACCAGCTCCTATCGAAGAAAATATCTACATCATGACAGCAGAAGAGCGTAAGGAAGCTGGAATCACTGATCTTCCATCAACTCTTCATAACGCCTTGAAAGCTTTGACTGAGGATGAAGTGGTCAAGGCAGCCCTAGGTGAACACATCTACACTAGTTTCCTTGAAGCCAAACGTATCGAGTGGGCTAGCTATGCGACCTTTGTTTCACAATGGGAAGTTGATAATTATCTTGACTTATATTAAGAATATAAAAAGATTGTCTGATTGGACAATCTTTTTTATTATTGCAAATTTTTAAATGTATTTCGTTGCTGTTTTTAGTATAGTTATTATATAGAAAAACAGAAAACAAGAAAGAGTGAATTATGCATTAAAAAGAAATAATATTCTGAAAATAATTAGAAAATAACGTCCAATCATTTTCATTATACCTATTTAATGCAGTAGTGTGGCGGGTTTAGCGTGAGAAAGAAAAAAGTTTACAATTTGACAACATATTTCTTGAAATACTAATTAGTAAATGATAAAATGTTTTTTGCAATGGATGAGTTTCGGAGGGTTCATAAATTATTTACTATATTATTTACTCAAGCTGTACTCGCCATATTTCATCAAAAAGGAAAGGAGATTCTATGCAAAAAGATAAGTGGTGGCTTCCGTTTTTAGCAGTGGGAGTCATCATCGGATTGTCGGTGGGTTTGATTTATTATACTAGACCCGCTAAGGACGGAGAAGTAGGGACTTCATCAGTTTCGCAATCAACTTCAAGTGCTGAGAACAATACTGCCTTGAGTCTAAAAGGTCAACGACTTCCAGAATTTAAAATGACTTCTCAAGACGGTAAATTGATTGCTAGTTCAGAGCTGTATGATAAACCTATGTTAATTGTCGAATGGGCTAGTTGGTGTCCTCATTGTCAGAAACAACTACCCATTGTTCAGCAGATGTATGAAAAGTATGGTGAACAGATCAATTTTGTTTTACTAAATATGAACGAACCTGGTAAAGAAACAAAGGAGAGTGCCGATCGATACATTAAGGAAAAAGGATATACTTTCCCTTATTACTATGATGAAGATCAATCAGCGGCAGATCTATTACAGGTTCAGACCATACCAAGTATGTATTTTGTAACCAAAAAGCAAGAAGTAAAAAATGTATTGATTAATCATTCCGATGCGGAAAGCTTTTCTAAAGAGTTGCAAACATTACTCAACTAACATATATCTACTATAGAAAAGGGGGAAGAAGAAATCACAATAGGATTTCAGAAATAGCAATGAGAGATTTCATTAAAAAGGTATCCATATTGTTTATCATTTTATTCTTATCTGTTCCATTAGCCTTAATGGGACAGCTACTTGGTAGCGCTGCAGCAAATGAAGGCGGTAGTACTATTGAAGTAGGTGGAAATACAAAGATAACACAAAATGGATGTTCCCGTAAAATTGAAAAAACGGAAAAAATTAGCTGGCGCCTGCCTAGAAAACCAGTGGATTTGGTAATTTTGCAGGATGCGAGTGGATCATTTAAGAACACCATTCCAAATGTCCAGAATGCTTTAAAAACTCTGACGACATTTGTGAAGGAAGAAGAGTATGATGAAAATAACCCACGTTTGGTTAAGACTAATAATCCAGATACGTCAGACCGGGTTATGATGGCAACCTTCCAAGGTGCAGATGGATACAACTACTACTACAATAACAATTTTACAGGCCGTAAAGATGTTTATGGTAGTTGGGGACCTGACTATGATTACAAATACAAGGCAAGTAACTTGTCTTCTGATCAAAATGATATCCATCAATTCATAAATAATATTAAAGTAGCGGGAGGAACACCAACTGTTCCAGCTATTGACGATGTCATTGCTCAGTATAATCAAAGAAAAGGGAATATGGCTAATGGTCGTAAAACTATCTTTCTTTTGATTACGGATGGTGTTGCCAATGGGAAACGTGACCCTGATGGTAAGGTTCGTCTAGAGTACAGTGACTATCGGAACAATATTCTTACACGTGCATGGAATTTTAATGAACTAACAGAGGCTTCTCAAAACGTTTTAGGGCGTGTGAAAGAGGTTAAGGAAGCATCTACAAGACTTAAAAATGTTGTTGGTTCTGAAGGAACAGTAGTAGTTGGTTTCTGGGAAGACGTATCAATCTTTGCAAACTCTAAAGCTCAGTATTATGACACATATAAAGAAGGTTATTCAAAATATTTTGATATTGGAGATAACCGAAGTGTCCAAGAGATTTTCCATGAAGCATTGGAGGGGATGGCTTCTCCAGCTAAAAATATCAATGGAAAAGATGTTTCCTTCTATGTTAATGAACAAAGCGATATCAATAAATTCTCAAGTCGAGTTCTAGAATCTGTTGGTGCTGCTCTGGTTAAAGAAGATATCAAAGGTGAGTTTGAAGTTACTCCAGGATATAGGGTAGATGCTGTTCGAATTAATGGTAAGAAGATTGTATCAAAGGTTACCGATTCGAAGAAAGAAATTCGTGGTAAGATTGTTCAAGAAGGAGACAAGGTTACAATCTCTGTTCCAGAGAGTGTCTTTAATCCAGGAAACAACAAGTTTGACTATGATTTGAGTAAGGAAGCACATGCCGAACAAGTCAATGAGGATGATGAGCAAGACCCTCCTGCAGACTACAAACCAGTTAAGGAGACAGTTCCAGTTCCTGAGCTGACTGGTAAATTTAAAGTTGGTGATTTTGCGACTGAAACAATCGGTGGTTCGAAAGAAACTGTAGAAGTTCAAAAACTTGAATACTGTTATCCAAGTGCCACCAAGAAAATTGCAGACCAAGATCAAAGCAATGATACTGGTACTATTGAAGATCCGCTTCAATTAACTAAAAAACCATCCTATGCAGCGAACTTGTCTGCCAAAGACGAAACATTTACTTATACAGTAGATTACAACTTCAACAACGCTCCATATGAGTTCAAGAAAAATGTTATGCTGACTGACCCTCTTGACTATCGTTTGGAAGTTGTAGGTCATCATGCTTCTGGACCACAAGGTCAAATCTTGACTCGTGTCGTGAAACAAAATGACGATCTCGGAAACGAACGTGATGTTGTTGTTGCTGATGTACCAAGTGTGAATGGTTATGAATACTTAGTGCTTCAAAAAGCAAAAATGACCATTACGGTTCGCTTGAAGGAGCAATATCGCAATAATCAAGCGAGCAAAGAATTCATGGCCCTTCTTCAGGATAATGATGGCTTCGGTTTGCTGAACCAGGGTAATATCATGTGGAATGGTGAGGATAATAATCCTGATCCAAGTAAACATGCTAAAACAGCTGACAAACCAAGTACAATTCGTCGCTCAAACCCAGTCTATGTTAAACCACCAGTTGATACCGAAATTACGAAGAAGGTCAATAATAAGGAACATGAAGATCTTAAGACAGAAGAAGAACTCTTCGAGTACAAAGTGACTGTTCCATGGCCAGGCATTGCAGATACATTTAGCCTTACGGATACAGTTGTTTCAGAGTTGGAAGTTCAGGCAGATAGCTTGAATGTAAAACTTGGTGAAAAAGATAATACTGAGTTGAAAACTGCTACAAAAGTTGAAGGTCAAACTGTTTCACTGACTCTTGATAAAACTCAACTCGAAAAGATCTCACGTAAGGTAACGCGTCGTAAGACTAAAGATGTTCAATACCTTGAATTGACCTTCAAGGCTAAGATTCGCCCCGGTGCTGACCTTTCTAAGTACAAGAAAGATGGTCAGGTTAAAGTGCCAAATACGGCAGATGTTGCCTTGAATGATATCAAGAAAACTTCTAACGAAGTAACGGTTACCCCACCAAAACCAAAAGAACCAACTATTGATAAGAAAATCAATGAAAACTTGGATAGCTTCCAAACGTTTGATGGGCAACCATACAACTACAACATTACAACAGCAGTACCAAGTGATGTTGCCAATTACAAGAAATTTGTGATTCGTGATACACTGGATGCTAATTTGGAACTTGCAGGAGACGTAAGTATTAAAGGTTCTGCAGCGGCCCTCTTTGATATCCACACCAATGGCCAAGAGATTACGGCAACGGTAAAGGATGGTCAGTTTGGTGAACTTGCAAAATACTCAACTGTTGAATTAGTCATTCCTGCAAAAGTTAAAAATGGTGTGACAGGTACAACCATTCAAAACAAGGCTTCTATTTCCTTTACAAATGAGAAAAATGAAGAGAAAGAAGTTGAATCGAAACCTGTCACCGTAACGCCACCTCCTGTAACGAAGAAGATCAATGAAACACTTGATCATTTAGATATCGCGACAGGTCAAGCGTATAACTACAACATTAAGACAAAACTTCCAACAGATATTACAGATTACAAGAAATTTGTGATTACAGATACACTTGAAGGAGATTTGTCAGTTATCAATGAAACTTCAAGCAAACCAGTTATCAAAGGAGCAGCTGCAGCCTTCTTCGATGTAACAGTTGAGGGTCAAACCGTGACTGCAACAATGAAGGACTTCGCGAACGCTACAGCTCTTGCTGGTCAAGAAGTGGAATTGATTATTCCGGCTAAGATCAATGATGGAGTGACTCGTATCAACATTCCAAATACTGCGAAGTTCAGCTTCACAGATAAGAACGATCATAGCGGAGAAAAAGAAACGAAACCGGTCACTGTAACCCCTCCATCAGAACCAGGTGTTGATAAGAAAATCAACGAAACACTGACAGAGGCAACCATTGGTGCAGAAACAGACTTCACATATAATATCAAAGCAAAATTGCCAAATGATATTACAACATACAAGTCCTTCGTTGTAACAGATACCTTGGATGAGAACTTGACTCCAGGTCAAGCTGAAATCAAGGGAGCGGCAGCGAAATTCTTCGATGTAACAGTTCAAGGTCAAACCGTGACTGCAACGATGAAAGATTTTGCGAATGCGGGTGACTACGGTAACCAAGAAGTAGAGCTCGTGATTCATGCCAAAGTGAAGAAAGGCTCAACTGTTCCATCTATTGAGAACAAAGCTAAGATTACTTACACCAACAAGAAGGACCAACAAGGTGAGAAAAAAACCAAGCCGGTTACAGTTACTCCACCACCAATCACTAAGAAAGTGAATGGTCAGGAACACGCAGATCTTGGTAAGTTATCAGAAGTCTTCACGTATACGATTGACTCAACGGTTCCACATGTGGCAGATAGCTTCACCATTTCAGATGATATCGTCAAAGAATTGGCATTTGAAGGGGAAGCAACTGTCACTGTTGACGGCCAAGCTGTTCAAGATTTGACTGTGAAAACAGAAGGTCAAACCTTGACAGTCACATTTGGAAAAGATCAAGTGAAACAATATGCTGGTAAAGCAGTCCAAGTTTCATTCAATTCCAAGATTAAAGACGGCATCACTTTCGATGCTCTCTTGACTGCTTATCCAAATGAAGCAAAAGACAAGCCAGTAGTACCAAATACTGCTAGCTACATCATTAATGACAATCCAGATTCTAAGAAAGAATCAAAACCAGTCACTGTCACTCCACCGCCAACAACAACTCCAGAGCTTAAGAAGGAAGTAAACGGAGCAGAACGTTACGATCTTGCAAAACGTAATGAAGAATTTACTTATACTTTGAAAACAACAATGCCTGCCAATGCAACTGAGTTTGAGATGACAGACGAGTTGAAAGAAGTTCTAGAATTTGTTGGTGAGAATGCTTCAGCTACTGTTAAACTTGATGGTGAGGATGCAGGATCGAAGGCGACAGTGACACTTTCTGGTCAAGTCATCAAAGTTGCCTTTACAGAAGCTTCTGTCAAAGCAGATGCAGGTAAGACTATTGAAGTAAACTTCAAGGCTAAAATCAGAGATAATGCCAACTTGTCAGCTTATGTGAATAAAGATGGTAAGACTGAGATTCCAAACAAGGCTTCTTATGATATTGATCATAATCCAAAATACCACAAGGATTCCAATGAAGTCCCAGTAACGCCACCAACACCAGACGAGCCAGAAATCAAGAAAGATGTGAATGGCAAAGAAGCTGAAACTCTTGGCAAACGCGACCAAGTCTTCACATACAACGTGAAAACAAGTGTAGCGCAAGATGCGACAGCCTTCTCAGTCACAGATACACTAGTAGACGTTCTTGAATTCGCAGGAACTTCAAGTGCTAAATTGAATGGTCAAGCGCTTGACGCAAGCCAAATCAAGGTAGAAGGACAAACCATTACCTTGACCCTTACAGAAGAACAAGTGAAAGCCAATGGCGGTCAAGCAGTTGAATTAACATTCGACGCGAAGATCAAAGCCGGCGCGAACTTGTCTGCATATGTGAAGGAAGACGGCCGTACACAGATTCCGAATAAGGCTTCTTATGACGCAAGCTTCCCACACAAACCAGGTGTGCACAAGGACTCTAATGAAGTCCCAGTAACACCTCCAACACCAGACGAGCCAGAGATCAAGAAAGATGTGAACGGCAAGGCAGAAGAAACCCTCGCAAAACGTGATGAAGTCTTCACATACAATGTGAAAACAAGTGTAGCGCAAGATGCGACAGCCTTCAGCGTAACCGATAAGATCGAAGATGTTCTTGAGTTCGCAGGAACTTCAAGTGCTAAATTGAATGGTCAAGCTCTTGATGCAAGCCAAATCAAGGTAGACGGTCAAACCATTACCTTGACGCTTACAGAAGAACAAGTCAAAGCCAATGGCGGTCAAGCAGTTGAATTAACATTCGACGCGAAGATCAAAGCCGGCGCGAACTTGTCTGCGTATGTGAAGGAAGACGGTCGTACACAGATTCCGAATAAGGCAGCTTATGATGCAAGCTTCCCACACAAACCAGGAGTGCACAAGGACTCTAATGAAGTTCCAGTAACGCCACCGACTCCAGAAGAGCCAGAAATCAAGAAAGATGTGAACGGCAAAGAAGCTGAAACTCTTGACAAACGCGACCAAGTCTTCACATACAACGTGAAAACAACAGTAGCGCAAGATGCGACAGCCTTCGCAGTCACAGATACCCTAGTAGACGTTCTTGAATTCGCAGGAACTTCAAGTGCTAACTTGAATGGTCAAGCGCTTGACGCAAGCCAAATCAAGGTAGAAGGTCAAACGATTACCTTGAGCCTTACAGAAGAACAAGTGAAAGCCAATGGCGGTCAAGCAGTTGAATTAACATTCGACGCTAAGATCAAAGCTGGTGCGAACTTGTCTGCGTATGTGAAGGAAGACGGTCGTACACAGATTCCGAATAAGGCAGCTTATGATGCAAGCTTCCCACACAAGCCAGGAGTGCACAAGGACTCTAACGAAGTCCCAGTAACGCCACCAACACCAGAAGAGCCAGAAATCAAGAAAGATGTAAACACGAAAGCTGAAGAAACACTCGCTGATCGTGATCAAGTCTTCACCTATAACGTGAAAACAAGTGTTCCAACAGATGCGACAGCCTTCAGTGTAAGCGATACACTTGAATCTGTTCTTGATTATGCAGGTTCAGTAAAAGCGAGCTTGAATGGTCAAGCCCTTGATGTAAATCAAATCAAGGTAGAAGGTCAAACCATTACCTTGACACTTACAGAAGAACAAGTGAAAGCAAATGGTGGTCAAGCTGTTGAATTGAGCTTCACTGCTAAGATTAAAGCGGGAGCTGATTTGACTCCATATCTAACAGATCGTGGATTTACTGTTCCAAATACGGCTTCTTATGATGCGAAGTTCCCACACAAACCAGGGCTACACAAAGATTCGAATAAAGTTCCGGTAATCGTTCCAAAAGAACCAGAACCAGAAATTTCTAAGAAGATTAATCGTACCTTGGACCACTTGGATGTGGAATACGACGCACCATACATGTATAATGTCAATACCACTTTGCCAAAAGATATTGATAAGTACAAAGAGTTCACCGTAACGGACACACTTGAATCTGTCTTGGCAATCGCTGATACACCAGTAGCTTATGTAGATGGACGTGATGCAAATGGTGCCCTTGAAACAAGTGTTGTAGGAAATACAGTCACTGTGAAAGTGAAAGATTTCGCTCGATTGAAAGGTTTCAAAGAAATCCAATTGTATATTCCAGCTAAACTCAAAGCGAATAGCGATTTGAAAGCTTATAAGGACCAATTGGTACCAAACAAAGCAACTGTCAACTTCAAGGATGCCAATGGTCAATCTGGTAGCAAGGAATCAAAACCGGTAACGGTGAAACCGCGTGACCCAGAAAAACCAACAGATCCGACACCAGGTGAACCTGCTAAGACAGTTGGACCAGAAAATGGATCAACACTAGGGACTTCATACAACTTGCCAAATGCAACAGATACTTTCCGCTTCGATATCACTACTCCGGTTCCAACGGATCCAGTAGATGAAAATGGAAATGCTAAGAAGGATCAATATGGTCGTCTTATCAAGACAGATTTGACTAGCTTTACGATCACTGATAAAATCAATTCAGTCTTGAAAGTCAACAAAGATCGTATCGCTCTTAAAGTTGAAAACGCTCAGTTTGACAAGATCAAAGCAGCTCTTAAAGCTCAACTTGATCAAGCAGAGAAAGAACTCAAAGCTTTGACAGGCAAGTCAACAGAAGAGACTTCAACAGAGACTGGTAAGAAGGAAGAACTCAAGGCAGCGAAAGCTAAAGTAGCTGAATTGAAAGCGAAGTTGGAAGCGGCTAAGGCAGCGCAGCCAGCCCAACCAGCGGAAGCGACAAAACCAGCTACTCCAGCAACAGCTGCTGAAGAAACAACACCAGCTACATTTGATTCTTCTGCAACAGAAGATAAGAAACCTGCAACTAGCGAGCCAAGTCAAGATCTTGCAAGCTTGGAAGCAGAGTTGAAAGCAGCTGAAGAAAACTTGGCTAAACTTCAAGCACCAGCTGAGAAAGAATCAGAATTGGCACCAGCTGATAAGAAACAACAACAAGAGAAACTTGAAAATGAAATCAAGAAACTAAAAGAAGCTCAAACCAAGCTTCAAGCAGCTATTGATAAATTGTCTAAAGTTTCAAATGACCGCGGTGAATTAGTAGGTAAAGAGTTAGAAGCAATTGCTACTGTTACTTACGATGAAACTAGCAATGTTGTGACTTTTGAAATCAGCGATAAGGATGTTCTTGAAGCCTTGAAGGGAAGTACCGTACGTCTTGTACTTTACACTAACTTCAAAGAAGGAACAGATTTTACAAAATTCACTGGTGGTGTACCAAATACAGCTGAAGTAAGCTTTAACCATAATCCAAAGCCAAAAACTACCAACAAAGTTGTGGTGTTCCCACCAACACCACCAACACCAGAAAAACCACAAACTCCGCCACCAGGTGGAACCGTTCCTCCAGCAGAACCTAAGAAAACATTGCCAAATACAGGTTCTGAAGCTTCTTCAATCTTTGGAGTACTTGCTGCCCTAGCTCTAGGACTTGCTGGACTTCTAGTTTGGAAGCGTAAAGCTGAACGTTAGTATCATATAGTAAGAGGAGAGTAGAAAATTTTACTCTTCTCCTTACTGTATATTGAAAGTGTTAAGGAAAGAATAATGAGTAGAAAAAAATTATTAAAGTTAGGGATTTCAATACTTGCTTTAAATGCACTTGGAGTAGCTACTTATCATGTAGCTCCCGACTTGTATCAAATTCCAACAGTGCATGCGGAAGAGACACCAGCGGAAGATGAAGAAATTCCAGATGGACAAGAGCGAAATATTGCAAATACATTCAAAAGAATGCTTAATAGTATAGAATCTTCAATTAAGGATTTTACAGATAGTCCAGATGAGGAGAATAAAGAACTCCTAGAGGGTGATGTAGAAGAAGCAAAGAATTTTTTTGAGACTGCAAAGAAGGCAATGAAGAGTCCAGAAGGTCAAAAAAGTTTTGCGGCGCTTGAAGCTCGCTACAATTCTTTAAAAGCTAAGGCTGAGGCGCTTCTCACTGGGGGAGATTTAAAAGAAGAACATCAAGAAGTCACAACTACTGAGGAGATTCCTTACCCATCTCGGACAGAAAACAATGCAGACCTCGCTGAAGGTACTCGAAAGGTAAAACAAGCGGGAGAAAAAGGTCAGAAGAAAGTTGTTTGGGATGTTACTTTGGTAAATGGCGTTGAGAAAAAACGTGATAGAAAGAGCCAAACGGTAATTAAAGAACCCGTAGAAGAAATCATCGAAGTTGGAACTAAGAAAACAGGTGTAGAAACCAAAGAAACAGTGACTGTAGAGGAGAAAGTTGCTTTCAAAGAAGAAACGAAAGTAGACTCAGCACTGGATAAAGGCCAAACACGTGTTGAAGAGGGTGAAGAAGGTATCGATGAAGTCACTTATGAAGTGACAAAAGTGGATGGTGTTGAAAAATCTCGTAAAGAAGTTTCACGCAAGACTAAGAAAGCTGCAAAAAACAAGGTTACCTATACAGGTGCGAAAGCAGTTGTAACTACTAAGGAAGTAACCAAAACTGAAGAAGTTGCCTTTCAGACTCGTGAGGTTGAAAATGCACTCTTAGCTGAAGGTGTTCGCCGAGTGAAGACAGCTGGCCAAAAAGGGGTTCGTACGATTGTTGAAACAGTGACTTACACAGACGGTGTTGAAACAGGTCGCGAGGTGAAATCCAACACAATCACCACTCCAGCAGTAGACGAAGTTGTCGAAGTTGGAACTAAGAAAGCCCCAGTTGTAACGACTAAGGAAGAAACGAAGACAGAGGAGGTTACCTTCCAAACTAAGGAAGTCACAAATCCAGACCTTCCAGAAGGAACTCGTGTAGTGAAAACAGCTGGTAAAAATGGTGTTCGCACCATTGTTTATACAGTGACTTACACAGACGGCGTTGAAACAGGTCGTGTTGAGAAATCCAACACAATCACAACTCCAGCAGTAGACGAAGTTGTCGAAGTAGGAACTAAGAAAGTAGAAGCCCCAGTTGTAACGACTAAGGAAGAGACGAAAACAGAAGAAGTTGCCTTCCAAACTAAGGAAGTAACCAATTCAGATCTTCCAGAAGGAACTCGTGTAGTGAAAACAGCTGGTAAGAAAGGTGTTCGCACCATTGTTTATACAGTGACTTTCACAGACGGCGTTGAAACAGGTCGTGTTGAGAAATCCAACACAATCACAACTCCAGCAGTAGACGAAGTTGTCGAAGTAGGAACTAAGAAAGTAGAAGCCCCAGTTGTAACGACTAAGGAAGAGACGAAAACAGAAGAAGTTGCCTTCCAAACTAAGGAAGTAACCAATTCAGATCTTCCAGAAGGAACTCGTATAGTGAAAACAGCTGGTAAGAAAGGTGTTCGCACCATTGTTTATACAGTGACTTTCACAGACGGCGTTGAAACAGGTCGTGTTGAGAAATCCAACACAATCACCACTCCAGCAGTAGATGAGATCGTTGAAGTTGGAACTAAGAAAGTAGCCTCTACAACAACCAACGGTAATAAGAATGATACTGCAACAACAGGGAACCAAGCTGAAAGCACTAAGAAAGAAGAAACTGCAAGCCAAGATAAGAAAGTTCTACCAAGCACAGGTACAGCTTCTACCAGTCTTCTTTCAATGATTGGTTTATTTATCGCCGGTCTAGTAGGCTTTGTCGTTCGTAAGAAGGACTAATAAACTTTCATCTGAAAGGTCTTACAGACTTAATTTTTAAAAGAATTCAAGATTTTTCTTGAGTTCTTTTTTATTTAGGTGAAGGCTGAGATATCGCATAGTGATTAGCAGAAAAAATTATTTTTATGAATAAACCAAAAAGTTTCTTTTTAAAGTTTCACAGTATATTAAATATGTAAGTTGATATATTGTAAACGATGATAGTATACTAATACAAAATAATAAATTTTTATCTATAATCTACTTTTAATTGTCCCCTTTTTGTGTTAGAATGAGGTGAACATTTCTTTTTAAAATGATTGTATACAAATCATTTTTAGTTTGGAGGTTAATTATGAAATGGAGAAGAGGCATGAAAGTGCCGTTTTCTACTAATTTAGGTAGAAAAACAAAGGCTTATATCGGCCTAGTCGTTTTACTTTTTTCTATTTTTCTTCTTCCGGTTCAGTCTTATGCTGCCTTAGAAGAGATTAAAAATGGAACGGATATCTCTACCTTGGATATTCGTAAGTTTAATTTAAATATTAACAATGCTAGTGTTTTATCTAAATCACAGTCTGTTGATCAGTTTCATCTATCGAATCCCCATTATGAATATCTAAGTGGGGGTGCTTATCCAGGTGAGATGGAAAACTTTACTCTCAAAGTAGATAAAAGTAAAAAACAAGATCAAGTTTTTGAAAATCCTTTATCTCTAAAATTCACAAATATTGGTAACATTCACGGAAAGCAAGTAGATGCTTATTTAAAATTTAATAAGGTCACTCTTCACTATCTAAATACTGCTCAAGCAGAGTCTGAAATGAATAGTGCTCAAAAATCTACTGTCGAATTTTTCTCAATTTCTGAATTATGGGAAAGTAATGCTTTTGAAATTGGGAATGTTCCTTATGTGGATGCGAATCATGACTACATCATGAATAAAGCGTTTTGGATTGATGCTGATGTTACAGCCGAAATTCGCTATGCTGATGGGACAGAAACAGACTTGAAATTGGTCATGAAACCAACAGATATTGATGCAATTGATGCAAACAATTTGAAGGAAACCTTCTATGTTAAAAACTATAAGAACGATGTGAACCTTCGATTAATGAACAATGCCAATGTCTTGCGCCAGGAAGAAACAAGTGATCATACTTCATGGATTGCTACACAAAGTACAAATGGTAGTAATGCTGAAAATAACATCTCGGGTTTAGCTCTTCGATCAAATAGTAACAGCATGAATTTCGGTTATTCATCAACGGAAACCTGTTCGGCTGTATTTGGGCTTTATGTCGAAAAGATTGACCCAAGTCCAGTCCTAGAGGTAGAACCTACTGAGATTCCAGCTAAAGAGGGGCAGGATGTAACTTATAAGGCTACTTTTAAAGTTCCGGTTCCAGGTAAAGACCTTTTAGCAGCTCCATCATCTATTGAAATGGTTCAAAATTTTGATGATCGCTTGGACTATAAAGAACTTAAAGTTGAATCAGGTGGAGTGACTCTGCAAGAAGGACGTGACTATACGATTGAGAAGTCAGGTCAAACAGTTACTGTTAAAATGACACCTGAATACATAAAATCAAATTCTGCCGCTGAGATTATTATCACTTATAAAACAGCTACAAACAAAAAAGTGGAAGAAAAGGGACCTGAAAAAATTAACAACACTGTAACCTTGCATGTTGATAACTTATCAGCTCCTTCTAATCAGGTGAGCACTGCTCTTCTTTACGAAAAACACCATGAATTTGTCAGTGGAACTCCAGGTAAAGAGTTGCCACAAGAAGTGAAAGACTTGCTTCCAGCAACAGAAAAGGATTTACCTAATGGCAGTCAAGTAACGCCAACACAACCAAGTCAAACGGAAGTTAAGACAACGGAAGGTACTTGGAGCTTCAAGTCCTATGACAAGACATCTGCAACCATCAATGGAGCAGACGTACACTTCGTAGGTACTTGGGAATTCACCCCAGCGCCAACCTATAAGGCAACTCACGAGTTTGTCAGCGGAACTCCAGGTAAAGAACTTCCACAAGAAGTTAAAGTCTTGCTTCCAGCAGACCAAACAGACTTGAAAGATGGCAGTCAAGCAACACCAACGCAACCAAGTCAAACAGAAGTTAAGACAACGGAAGGTACTTGGAGCTTCAAGTCCTATGACAAGACATCTGCAACCATCAATGGAGCAGACGTACACTTCGTAGGTACTTGGGAATTCACCCCAGCGCCAACCTATAAGGCAACTCACGAGTTTGTCAGCGGAACTCCAGGTAAAGAACTTCCACAAGAAGTTAAAGTCTTGCTTCCAGCAGACCAAACAGACTTGAAAGATGGCAGTCAAGCAACGCCAACGCAACCAAGTCAAACAGAAGTTAAGACAACGGAAGGCACATGGAGCTTCAAGTCCTATGACAAAGCATCAGAAACCATCAATGGAGCGGATGCCCACTTCGTCGGTACTTGGGAATTCACCCCAGCTCCAACTTACAAGGCAACACATGAGTTTGTCAGTGGAACTCCAAATAAAGAACTTCCACAAGAAGTGAAAACCCTACTTCCAGCAGATCAAACAGACTTGAAAGATGGCAGTCAAGCAACGCCAACGCAACCAAGTCAAACAGAAGTGAAAACAGCAGAAGGTACATGGAGCTTCAAGTCCTATGACAAAGCATCAGAAACCATCAATGGATCAGATGCACATTTCGTAGGAACATGGGAATTCACTCCAGCGCCAACCTATAAGGCAACTCACGAGTTTGTCAGCGGAACTCCAGGTAAAGACCTTCCACAAGAAGTGAAAACCCTACTTCCAGCAGACCAAACAGACTTGAAAGATGGCAGCCAAGCAACTCCGACTCAACCAAGTCAAACAGAAGTTAAGACAGCAGAAGGTACTTGGAGCTTCAAGTCCTATGACAAGGCATCAGAAACCATCAATGGAGCGGATGCCCACTTTATCGGTACTTGGGAATTCACCCCAGCTCCAACTTACAAGGCAACACATGAGTTTGTCAGCGGAACTCCAGGTAAAGACCTTCCACAAGAAGTGAAAACCCTACTTCCAGCAGACCAAACAGACTTGAAAGATGGCAGCCAAGCAACTCCGACTCAACCAAGTCAAACAGAAGTTAAGACAGCAGAAGGTACTTGGAGCTTCAAGTCCTATGACAAGGAATCAGAAACCATCAATGGAGCGGATGCCCACTTTATCGGTACTTGGGAATTCACCCCAGCTCCAACTTACAAGGCAACACATGAGTTTGTAAGTGGAACGCCAGGAAAAGAACTTCCGCAAGAAGTGAAAGACTTGCTTCCAGCAGACCAAACAGATTTGAAAGATGGTAGTCAAGCGACTCCGACTCAACCAAGTCAAACAGAAGTGAAGACGGCAGAAGGCACATGGAGCTTCAAGTCCTATGACAAAGCATCCGAAACCATCAATGGAGCGGATGCCCACTTTATCGGTACTTGGGAATTCACCCCAGCTCCAACTTACAAGGCAACACATGAGTTTGTAAGTGGAACGCCAGGAAAAGAACTTCCGCAAGAAGTGAAATCCTTACTTCCGTCAGACCAAATAGACTTGAAAGATGGCAACCAAGTAACTCCAACACAACCAAGCCAAACAGAAGTGAAGACCGCAGAAGGTACCTGGAGCTTCAAGTCCTATGACAAGGCATCAGAAATCATCAATGGAGCGGATGCCCACTTTATCGGTACTTGGGAATTCACCCCAGCTCCAACAGTGACTCATAAAGCAGTTCACGAGTTTGTCAGCGGAACGCCAGGAAAAGAACTTCCGCAAGAAGTGAAATCCTTACTTCCGTCAGACCAAATAGACTTGAAAGATGGCAACCAAGTAACTCCAACACAACCAAGCCAAACAGAAGTGAAGACCGCAGAAGGAACATGGAGCTTCAAGTCCTACGACAAGACTTCAGAAACCATCAATGGAGCGGATGTTAAGTTTGTAGGTACATGGGAATTTACAGCAAGCCTGGTTCCAACAGTGACTCATAAAGCAGTTCACGAGTTTGTCAGCGGAACTCCAGGTAAAGAACTTCCACAAGAAGTGAAAGCCCTTCTTCCAGCAGACCAAACAAACTTGAAAGATGGCAGTCAAGCAACGCCAACGCAACCAAGTCAAACAGAAGTGAAGACAGCAGAAGGCACATGGAGCTTCAAGTCCTACGATAAGACATCGGAAACAATTAATGGATCAGATGTTAAGTTTATAGGTACATGGGAATTTACAGCAACTCCAGTTCCAACAGTGACTCATAAAGCAGTTCACGAGTTTGTTAGCGGAACTCCAGGCAAAGAACTTCCACAAGAAGTGAAAGCCTTACTTCCAGCAGACCAAACAAACTTGAAAGATGGCAGCCAAGCAACGCCAACGCAACCAAGTCAAACAGAGGTTAAGACAGCAGAAGGCACATGGAGCTTTAAGTCCTATGATAAGACATCCGAAACCATCAATGGAGCAGACGTACACTTCGTAGGCACATGGGAATTCACTCCGGCCCCAGTTAAAGATTCTGGAAATAATAGTCAACCAGAAGAAAGAAGTAGTCAAAATCAGAACTTGTTACCAAACACGGGTTCAGCAGTATCTGGTCTTCTTTCAATCATCGGTCTTGCTTTTGCAAGCCTAGCAGCTTTTATCCTTCGCAAGAAAGACTAAGCTACTCTTAGGAAATAACAAAATGACTTCTTAATTCCTGAGTCTAAGAAGAGAGAACGAGAAATCGTTCTCTCTTTTTCTTGCATTTTATATCGAGCTGTGATATAGTTTATATAACGAAGTGCGATATATCGAATTAAATAGGAGGTGTGGTTAAATGGAATTAACAGATAAGATCAGGCGTGTTTACCTTCCCATGACTGAAACAGGTTTTTATATCTTGTTTTGTTTACAGAAGGAGAACCATGGATATGGTATCACACAAAAGGTCAAGGAGATGACAGATTCGCAAGTTTCGATTAGTCCTGGAACTATGTATGGGACCTTGTCAAAGATGGAAAAGGATGGTTTGATTTCCTTTGTCCGAGAAGAGGAAAAACGGAAAATCTATCAGATTACAGACTTGGGACGAAAAGTTTTGGAGATTGAATTGAAGCGTATTGAACGCCTCTACAGAAATAGTCGGGAGGAAGGATGATGGAAAAGAAAAGTGTTTATCGACTTGTTACCATTGCGGATTATGAGAGGGAGGCGATTTTCCTAGGGAGAATGCATGCGGAGGGTTGGAAGCTTAGTAAAGTGAGTTATTCTTACTTATTAGTTGCAGTTAAGTATAGTTTTGAAAAATGTCAACCGGAGCAAGTCTCTTATCAGTTGGATTTTTATCCTATGAAAAAGTCAGAGAGAGCTTCCTATTTACAACTGTTTAAAGATTGTGGATGGGAGCATATTACAGATTTTAATGGTTTTTCCTACTTTAGAAAGTTTCTTGCTGGAATTGAGTCGGATGCAGAGTTTGAAATTTATAATGACTCGACCGGGAAGTTAGCTATGGTCAAGCGGATTTTAATAATGCGAGTGTTCCCTATTTTTCTTCTATTTTCAGCTCTGCTATTGGTTTTCTCAAAGTTACTCACTGGAAAAGGTTATTTCAGTTGGGAAGTGTGTTTGATTGTCATAATAGATTGTGTTTTATTGTTTGCTCTTGTGATTCAGATTTCTTATATTTTTTGGAGATTGTTTCAAAAGTGGAAAGAATTATCTGATAAATGAAGCAATACCTGTTTTCTAATCTGGAGGTAAGACAATGAATAGCAAAGTAAAATTTCGAATGTTTACCATTTTAGACTTTGACAAGGAAGAAGAATATTTACATGAGATGCATCTGAAAGGCTGGAGATATAGAACGAGTCGTTTTGGTTTTTTCTATTTTTGCCAATGCCAACCTGACGATGTCATCTACCGTATCTATGATTCTAGATTTCTTAAAAAGTATAAGCATGAACTACAAGATTTTAGAAATAGCGGTTGGGAATTGATAGAAACAGGTTTTTGTTCAATTCTTCGTAAACCAGCTTCTGATATACTTTCAGAGGAGAAAGTTTATATGAGTAAGTGTCTTAGATGGGAAGTTATGCGGTCTAGACTTCGTTCCTGTACAGCCGCATTCTCAGGTGGTTTTGTTGTTTGTATGAGTTTATTTAGAGAAGATCTTTCTATGTCTTTCTTTATTATTTTCGTTTTATACGCTTGCTTAATTTCTTATCTAATCCATGGTTTTTTCAGACTTAAAAGGAAATACCAAGCAGATGAGAAGTAAGATTCTAGGTCTTTAGACTGATTTTTAGCACTCTTGACAAAAGAGTGCTAATTTTTTAAGTTTTTGTCTTGACATTCTCTTCTAAGGGTGTATAATAGAATCATGAGTTAGCACTTGAGTGTGTCGAGTGCTAATTGATCAGACAGAGAGGAGTGATGAGATGGTTACAGAGCGTCAGCAGGATATTTTAAATCTGATTATTGACATCTTTACCAAAACGCACGAACCTGTCGGATCCAAAGCCTTGCAAGAGTCTATTAACTCTAGTAGTGCTACCATTCGTAATGACATGGCGGCTTTAGAGAAGCAGGGTTTACTTGAGAAAGCTCATACTTCAAGCGGTCGGATGCCAAGTGTTGCTGGTTTTCAGTACTATGTGAAACACTCACTGGATTTTGACCGACTGGCTGAAAATGAGGTTTATGAGATTGTCAAAGCCTTTGATCAGGAATTCTTCAAGCTAGAGGATATTCTGCAAGAGGCTGCTAATCTACTAACAGACTTGAGTGCCTGTACGGTAGTGGCACTGGATGTTGAGCCGAGCAGGCAACGGTTGACAGCTTTTGATATCGTTGTTCTAGGGCAACATACAGCCTTGGCAGTATTCACCCTAGACGAGTCGCGAACGGTTACCAGTCAATTTCTGATTCCAAGGAACTTCTTGCAGGAAGATTTGCTGAAACTGAAGAGCATCATTCAGGAACGTTTCCTCGGTCACACAGTTCTAGATATTCACTACAAGATTCGAACGGAGATTCCGCAGATTATCCAGCGTTACTTCACAACAACGGACAATGTTATGGATCTCTTTGAACACATCTTTAAGGAAATGTTCAACGAAAACATTGTGGTGGCGGGCAAGGTCAATCTCTTGAATTTTGCCAATCTGGCAGCCTATCAGTTCTTTGATCAGCCACAAAAGGTAGCCTTGGAGATTCGTGAAGGTCTGCATGAAGATCAGATGCAAAATGTCCGTGTTGCGGACAGTCAAGAGTCCTGTCTAGCAGACCTAGCGGTTATTAGTAGCAAGTTCCTCATTCCTTATCGAGGTTTTGGAATTCTAGCGATTATCGGTCCGGTCAATCTGGATTACCAGCGATTGGTCAACCAAGTCAATGTGGTCAATCGTGTTTTGACCATGAAATTGACAGATTTTTATCGCTACCTCAGCAGTAATCATTACGAAGTAAATTAATTTTGAAATCATTAAAGGAGGCGAAAATGGCCCAAGATAAAAAAAACGAAGAAATAAAAGAAGAGGAAGTTGTGGAAACAACTGAAGAAACAACTCCTGAGAAGTCTGAGTTGGACTTGGCAAATGAACGTGCGGATGAGTTCGAAAACAAATACCTTCGTGCTCATGCGGAAATGCAAAATATCCAGCGCCGTGCCAATGAAGAACGTCAAAACTTGCAACGTTACCGTAGCCAGGACCTAGCAAAAGCAATCTTACCATCGCTCGACAACTTAGAACGTGCACTAGCAGTTGAAGGTTTGACAGATGATGTGAAAAAAGGATTGGAGATGGTGCAAGAGAGCTTGATTCACGCTTTGAAAGAAGAAGGAATCGAAGAGATTGTAGCTGACGGCGAATTTGACCATAACTATCATATGGCCATCCAAACTCTCCCAGCAGACGATGAGCACCCAGCAGATACCATCGCACAAGTCTTCCAAAAAGGCTACAAACTCCATGACCGCATCCTACGCCCAGCCATGGTAGTAGTGTATAACTAGGCAATTCTGACGGTAGCTAAAGCAACTCGTCAGAAAACGGCAATCGCTATGGCGTTTGCCTAGCCTCCTTACTAACTCGTCGTCGAAATAATATCGATTTCGACTCCTCGTGTCATAACATAATAGGAAACTTGTCCGAAACGACAATAAACTATGAAGAAAGATAAAAAGCAAGCCAGAGGCTTGCAAGGAAGATATTGCCCGCCGTGGTGAAAGTTTCAGTAGCTTTTGCTACTGAAACAGGGGATTTTTGAGACAATAGGCTCAAAAATAAGTGATGAAATCCCAGAGGGAGTTGCTCACGTCCCCACCACTTAAGGGGAATATCAAAAAAAGAAGAAAAAACAACAAGGAGAAAAACACATGTCTAAAATTATTGGTATTGACTTAGGTACAACAAATTCAGCAGTTGCAGTTCTTGAAGGAACTGAAAGCAAAATCATCGCAAACCCAGAAGGAAACCGTACAACTCCATCTGTAGTATCATTCAAAAACGGTGAAATTATCGTTGGTGATGCTGCGAAACGTCAAGCAGTAACAAACCCAGATACAGTTATTTCTATCAAGTCTAAGATGGGTACTTCTGAAAAAGTTTCTGCTAACGGAAAAGAATACACTCCACAAGAAATCTCAGCTATGATTCTTCAATACTTGAAAGGTTACGCTGAAGATTACCTTGGTGAAAAAGTAACTAAAGCAGTTATCACAGTTCCAGCTTACTTTAACGATGCTCAACGTCAAGCAACAAAAGATGCTGGTAAAATCGCTGGTCTTGAAGTAGAACGTATTGTCAACGAACCAACTGCAGCAGCTCTTGCTTATGGTTTGGACAAGACTGATAAAGAAGAAAAAATCTTGGTATTTGACCTTGGTGGTGGTACATTCGACGTATCTATCCTTGAATTGGGTGACGGTGTCTTCGACGTATTGGCGACTGCAGGGGATAACAAACTCGGTGGTGACGACTTTGACCAAAAAATCATCGATCACATGATTGCAGAATTCAAGAAAGAAAATGGTATTGACTTATCAACAGACAAGATGGCTCTTCAACGTTTGAAAGATGCGGCTGAAAAAGCGAAGAAAGACCTTTCTGGTGTAACTTCAACTCAAATCAGCTTGCCATTCATCACTGCTGGTGAATCTGGACCTCTTCACTTAGAAATGACCTTGACTCGTGCGAAATTTGACGATTTGACTCGTGATCTTGTTGAACGTACAAAAGTTCCAGTTCGTCAAGCCCTTTCAGATGCAGGTTTGAGCTTGTCAGAAATCGATGAAGTCATCCTTGTTGGTGGTTCAACTCGTATCCCAGCCGTTGTAGAAGCTGTAAAAGCTGAAACCGGTAAAGAACCAAACAAATCAGTAAACCCTGACGAAGTTGTTGCCATGGGTGCTGCTATCCAAGGTGGTGTCATCACTGGTGATGTTAAAGACGTTGTCCTTCTTGACGTAACGCCATTATCACTCGGTATCGAAACAATGGGTGGAGTATTTACAAAACTTATCGATCGCAACACTACTATTCCAACATCTAAGTCACAAGTCTTCTCAACTGCAGCAGACAACCAACCAGCCGTTGATATCCACGTTCTTCAAGGTGAACGCCCAATGGCAGCAGATAACAAGACTCTTGGACGTTTCCAATTGACAGACATCCCAGCTGCTCCTCGTGGTATCCCACAAATCGAAGTAACATTTGACATCGACAAGAACGGTATCGTGTCTGTTAAGGCTAAAGACCTTGGAACTCAAAAAGAACAAACAATAGTCATCCAATCTAACTCTGGTTTGACAGACGAAGAAATCGACCGCATGATGAAAGATGCTGAAGCAAACGCTGAAGCCGATAAGAAACGTAAAGAAGAAGTAGACCTTCGTAATGAAGTAGACCAAGCAATCTTCGCGACTGAAAAGACAATCAAGGAAACTGAAGGAAAAGGCTTTGATGCAGAACGTGATGCTGCCCAAACTGCCCTTGATGAACTTAAGAAAGCCCAAGAAGATAACAACTTGGACGAAATGAAAGCAAAACTCGAAGCGTTGAACGAAAAAGCTCAAGGACTTGCTGTTAAACTTTACGAACAAGCCGCTGCAGCCCAACAAGCTCAAGCAGGAGCAGAAGGCGCACAAGCAACAGGAAACGCAGGCGATGACGTCGTAGACGGAGAATTTACTGAAAAATAAGATGCAAAGCCCGTTAAAACCTCACAGTGAAAATAGGAAATCTGACGCAGACACTTTAGTGTCTAGGAAGATTTGTCTTTTTCACCAAGAGGTTAGGGCGTGCTCAATTCGGTAAGATGTTGAGGCGTTAAGAAAACGAAAGAAAAATAGGAAGCCATCGCCTTGTGCGATGCACAAAAGATGGCTTATCTTTTTTCCGAAGTTTTTAGCGGAAACTCAGTTAAGCATTACTAGTTTGATTTTTAAAACTCGAACTAGTAAGTATAAGAAGAAACCCAGAGGTTGCAACCCAGCCTCTGTTTTTCGGTAAAAAGGGGCAAAACCTAATTTATTTGAGTTTTTATCATCAATATAAAAGAAAGGAATAGAACCCGACCTAGATTGAGGTTTTGTTCCGCAATATTAACAGAAAGGAATAAGGGTGTTCGTAATTGAACTCGAGCGGAAAGCTTGGAAATTAGATAAACCTCCTAAGAAATCAGGATTTATTGTCGGTTTCCTAAATTTCAGTCGCTTTCTGTTCGCTCTTAGTATCTTGTATGAACAATACTGAATTTTATGATCGTCTGGGGGTGTCAAAAAACGCTTCGGCAGACGAAATCAAAAAGGCTTATCGTAAGCTTTCCAAAAAATACCACCCAGATATCAACAAGGAGCCTGGTGCTGAGGAAAAATATAAGGAAGTTCAAGAAGCCTATGAGACTTTGAGTGACGACCAAAAACGTGCAGCCTACGACCAATATGGTGCTGCAGGTGCCAACGGTGGCTTTGGTGGTGCCGGTGGTTTTGGTGGCTTTGACGGAGCAGGTGGCTTCGGTGGTTTTGAGGATATTTTCTCAAGTTTCTTCGGTGGAGGCGGAGCTTCGCGCAATCCAAATGCTCCTCGTCAAGGGGATGACCTCCAGTATCGTGTGAACTTGACCTTTGAAGAAGCTATCTTCGGAACAGAAAAGGAAGTTAAATACAATCGTGAAGCTAGCTGTCGTACATGTAATGGATCTGGTGCTAAGCCAGGGACAAGTCCAGTCACTTGTGGACGCTGTCATGGCGCTGGTGTTATTAACGTCGATACGCAGACTCCGCTTGGTATGATGCGTCGCCAAGTAACCTGTGATGTCTGTCATGGTCGCGGAAAAGAAATCAAAGATCCATGTACAACTTGTCACGGAACAGGTCATGAAAAACAAGCTCATAGCGTACATGTGAAGATCCCTGCTGGTGTGGAAACAGGCCAACAAATCCGCCTAGCGGGTCAAGGTGAAGCAGGCTTTAACGGTGGACCTTATGGTGACTTGTATGTGGTGGTTTCAGTAGAAGCTAGTGATAAGTTTGAACGTGAAGGAACGACTATCTTCTACAATCTGAACCTCAACTTTGTCCAAGCAGCCCTTGGTGATACTGTGGAAATTCCAACCGTGCATGGAGATGTTGAATTGGTCATCCCAGAAGGAACTCAGACTGGCAAGAAATTCCGCCTACGTGGTAAGGGAGCACCGAGTCTTCGTGGCGGTGCTGTTGGTGACCAATACGTTACTGTCAATGTCGTGACTCCGACAGGTTTGAACGACCGCCAAAAAGCAGCGCTTAAAGAATTCGCAGCTGCAGGTGACTTGAAAGTCAATCCAAAGAAAAAAGGCTTCTTTGACCATATTAAAGATGCCTTTGAAGGAGAATAAAGTAAAAAGAGCTTCAAGGCTCTTTTTTGTATAATTTTGGGAAATTTAGTATCGAAAAATCATTTTCCAGTTAGCCTACTATCTATACTTTTGAGTGAGCAAGCCAGCTGCATCCATCTCCTGGATGAGTTGTTTGAGTTCTGCTTCTTTACCAGTTTTCACGGTGACGGTATCAATGTGGTTAATCGCCGAATTATCCTGAATATCTACCAAGGTCAAGGCTTTTTCATAGAATACGATTCCCTTTTTGAGACTTTTCAAATCCTTCCAAGCTAGAATTGTGTAAGAAGAATTTGATTTCTTTCCTTTTTCTTGGAAATACTTCTCGCCCTCCTCCCCTAAAAATTGTATTAAACCACGATTGAATAAGTTGTCTCCTACTTTATAGTAGGAAATATCTCTTGTCTGGAGGACATAGACTTTCAGTCGGTTTTTAGTGAGTTTTGGACTTTCTTTTAGGACGGGGTGGCTATTGACAACTTCTTCTGAAAAAGTAACATAAAAATTTAAGCCCCCTCCCTCGTATTGATAGTGTCCATCTGATTCGACCTTCTCAGGAGGGAGATCAAGGGAGATAAAGATTTGTTTTAAGGTTTCATTCCCATTTCGGATGTCACTCGGTGAGGCCTTGAAAAGATTCATCACTAGTAGAAATGCTAGGGCTGCTAGCAGGCAGAGACAGCCGCAAGGGATCGCGATGACCTTCGCTAGAACTTTTACAAACTGTTTCATTTTCATTCCTCTTCTTTGTTTGGACTTGACAACCTAAAATGGATTTAAGGAAAGTTGTTGGCTCTTTTTACTTATCCTCAAGCTCCTGTGTTTCTTTTATCACAGCTAGTCTGGTTTGGAAATCTTTTTCCAAGACTTTAAATTTATAGGTTAAATCTTTTTGGTATTCCTTGATAAGGGCTTTTTGTTTGTCGATGATTTGTAGGCTGTTTTGGATGATATCCAAATCATCCTTGATAGCTTGGACGCGGTCAGTTGTATCTAGCACTTCATCCTGAATGGCTTGGCGATTTTTTACGACAAAATAACTTCCAGCAGCAGCTCCTGCGAATAGCAGTAGATTTGATAGTTTCATGGCATCTCCTTAAGCGTTTTTAATGGTTTCAGCGACTTGGGCAAGTTTGTCAAAGTCAGGTTCGTGGGCGATAAAGTCAATCTTGAGGTCATCTTCTGCACCGTAGCGAGGTACGAGGTGTACATGGGTATGAAAGACCGTTTGACCAGCGATTTCCTCGCAGTTGGCAATGATATTCATGCCAACAGCCTTGGTAGCCTTCATGACTTTTTGAGCCACTGTTGGTACTTGGGCAAAGAGTTGGCTGGCGCTGGTAGCGTCCATCTCTAAAAGATTGCGATAGTGCTCTTTGGGTACAATGAGGGTGTGCCCAGGCGTTACTTGAGAGATATCAAGAAAGGCAAGAACCTGCTCATCTTCGTATACTTTTGAAGCAGGAATTTCCCCTGCGATGATCTTACAAAAAATGCAATCTGACATAAAATCCACCTCTACTGTATTGAATTTTGATATAATATAGCTACATTATACCAGATTCGGAGAAAATATGTTAGAAATTAAAAACCTGACAGGAGGCTATGTTCACGTTCCTGTCTTGAAAGATGTGTCCTTTACCGTTGAAAGTGGGCAGTTGGTCGGTTTGATTGGTCTCAACGGTGCTGGGAAATCAACGACTATCAATGAGATAATCGGTCTGTTGACACCTTACAGTGGGGAAATCAAGATTAACGGTCTAATCCTGCGAGAAGATGCGACCAGCTATCGCAAGCAGATTGGCTATATTCCTGAAACGCCTAGCTTGTACGAGGAATTGACCCTCAGGGAGCATATCGAGACGGTTGCCATGGCCTATGGTATTGAGCAGAATATAGCTTTTGATCGTGTGGAACCTTTGTTAAAAAAGTTTCGTTTGGATCAAAAATTAGACTGGTTCCCAGTTCATTTCTCAAAAGGGATGAAGCAGAAGGTCATGATTATCTGTGCATTTGTGGTAGATCCGAGTCTTTTCATCGTTGATGAGCCTTTCCTTGGGCTCGATCCGCTGGCTATTTCTGATTTGATTCAGCTTCTAGAAGTAGAAAAGCAAAAAGGTAAGTCCATTCTCATGAGTACCCACGTACTAGACTCAGCAGAAAAGATGTGTGATGCCTTTGTCATTCTCCACAAGGGAGAGGTGCGGGCTCAGGGGAACCTCCAGCAACTCCGCGAAGCCTTTGACATGCCTGAAGCGAGTTTGAATGATATTTACTTGGCTCTGACCAAAGAGGAGGAGCTATGAAAGACTTGTTTTTAAAGCGAAAGCAGGCTTTTCGTAAGGAATGTGTCGGTTATCTGCGCTATGTTCTAAATGACCATTTTGTCTTGTTCCTGCTAGTTCTCATCGGTTTTCTAGCTTACCAGTACAGTCAACTCCTGCAAGATTTTCCTGAAAATCATTGGCCTATCCTCTTGTTTTTGGGGATTGTCTCTGCCTTGCTTTTAGCTTGGGGAGGAATCGCGACCTACATGGAAGGACCGGATAAACTCTTTCTCTTAGTCAGTGAAGAGGAGGTTAAGTCTCACCTCGAAGATCAGACGGTGCGCTCACTGGTCTTTTGGCTCTTTGTCCAAACCCTTTTCTTGCTTTTATTTGCGCCCTTATTTTTAGCTATGGGTTATGGCTTGCCAGTCTTTCTCATCTATGTGCTTTTATTGGGAGCTGGGAAATATCTCCTCTTTCGCCAAAAAGCCAGTAAATTTCTTGCTGAGACTGGAATCGACTGGGACTATGTGATTGCCCAAGAAAGCAAACGCAAGCAAGTTTTGCTTCGTTTCTTTGCTCTCTTTACTCAGGTCAAGGGCGTTTCAAATAGTATCAAACGTCGCTCTTATCTGGATTTTATCTTAAAGACTGTTCAAAAGGTTCCAGGGAAGATCTGGCAAAACCTCTATCTTCGTTCTTATCTGCGAAATGGAGACCTCTTTGCCCTTAGTTTGCGCCTCTTGTTCCTATCCTTGTTAGCTGTGATTTTTATCAAGCAGTCATGGATTGCGACAGCAGTGGTAGTTCTCTTTAACTACCTCTTGCTCTTTCAGTTACTGGCCCTCTATCATGCTTTTGACTATCAGTATTTGACCCAGCTCTTTCCACTAGAAAAAGGGGAGAAAGAGAAGGGATTGAAACAGATTGTGCTTGGTGTGGGAAGTGCAGTTCTTTTGCTGGAATTGCTGGTCGGAGCAGTGGTTTTTCAAGAGAAAATAGCCTTGTTGGCTCTTGTAGGGGCTAGTCTCTTCCTACAATTGTTTTATTTACCTTACCAACTAAAAAGATTGGTTGACGAATAGACCAAAAACTAGTAGAATAGTAAGGAAACTTTATACGGAGGAAAGAAATGGACTTGGGTGATAATGAGCTAACGCTGACCCCTATCCCTGGAAAGAGCGGCAAAGCTTATATGGGAAGCTACCCTGATGGGAAGCGCGTCTTTGTAAAAATGAACACCTCTCCAATCCTACCTGGCCTGGCCAGAGAACAAATCGCTCCTCAATTACTATGGACTCGTCGTTTGCCAGATGGCAGTGATATGTGTGCTCAGGAATGGCTGACGGGCAAAATCTTGACCCCTTACGACATGAATCGCAAGCAGATTATCAATATCTTGAACCGTCTCCACCGCTCGCGTCCTTTGATGAAGCAGTTGAGCCGTTTGGGATATACCATGGAAACACCAGTTGATTTGCTACGTTCTTGGCAACAAGGGGTTCCAGAAATCTTGAAGCAGAATCACTATTTGAACAGTGTGATTGCTGAGCTAGGTAAGACGGTTCCAGGTTTTAGGGAAGACCATGCAACGATTGTGCATGGGGATCTTCGTCATAGTAATTGGATTGAGACAGAGAGTGGACTCGTTTATCTAGTGGATTGGGATTCGGTTCGTCTGACGGATCGTATGTTTGATGTGGCGCATTTGCTATGCCACTACATTCCAGATCATCAGTGGCGCCAATGGTTGAGAGACTACGGCTATAAGTACAATCAGACAGTGTTAGATAAATTGTATTGGTATGGTCAGTATTCTTACTTGAACCAGATTGCCAAATACTGTGAAAATCAAGATTTAGACAATGTAAACCGGGAGATTTACGCCTTGCGCGTCTTCCGTGACAAGTATGGAAAGAAAAGATGAGAGTTAGAAATCGTAAAGAGGCGACGGAATTACTAGAGGCAAATCCCCAGTATGTGGTCCTCAATCCCTTAGAAGCAAAAGGGAAATGGCGAGACTTGTTTGGAAATGATCATCCTATTCATGTGGAAGTTGGAAGTGGGAAAGGGGCCTTCGTATCCGGGATGGCCAAGCAAAATCCTGACATCAACTACATCGGGATTGACATCCAAAAGTCGGTATTGAGTTATGCCTTGGACAAGGTGCTTGAAGTTGGAGTGCCCAATATCAAATTGCTGTGGGTAGATGGTTCAGATTTGACTGACTACTTTGAAGACGGTGAGATTGATCGTCTCTACCTAAACTTTTCAGATCCCTGGCCTAAAAAACGCCATGAAAAACGTCGTTTGACTTACAAGAGTTTCTTGGATACCTTCAAACGCATCTTGCCTGAGAATGGGGAAATCCATTTCAAGACAGATAACCGTGGCTTATTTGAGTATAGTCTAGTGAGCTTTTCTCAGTATGGGATGAAACTCAATGGTGTCTGGCTGGACTTGCATGCCAGTGATTTTGAAGGCAATGTCATGACGGAATATGAGCAAAAATTCTCCAACAAGGGTCAAGTGATCTACCGAGTTGAGGCCGAATTTTAAGAAACAGCTTAAAAAACAGCCGTTTGAGTGCTTATACTTTACATAAATTGACAAACGTGCTATACTGATAGTAAGAATATGAGAAAGAGAGGCGGGGAAATATCTTCGCCTCTTGCTTATGAGGAGGTGGACGCAATCGCAACAATCGTAGAATTAGTCAGAGAAGTTGTAGAACCTGTCATCCAAGCACCTTTCGAACTCGTGGATATTGAGTACGGAAAGATTGGCAGTGACATGATTCTCAGTATTTTTGTAGATAAACCTGAAGGAATTACCTTGAACGACACGGCAGACTTGACAGAAATCATCAGTCCTGTCCTAGACACCATCAAGCCCGATCCCTTCCCAGAACAATATTTCCTAGAAATCACCAGTCCAGGCTTGGAACGTCCTTTGAAAACCAAGGATGCTGTCGCTGGAGCTGTTGGAAAATACATCCATGTCGGGCTCTACCAGGTCATCGATAAGCAAAAAGTCTTTGAAGGAACTTTGGTGTCCTTTGAAGGGGATGAGTTGACTATGGAGTATATGGACAAGACACGTAAGAAAACCGTCCAAATTCCATACAGTTTAGTATCAAAAGCACGTTTAGCAGTAAAACTATAGAAAAGAAAGGATAGCTTTTGAGGATTCAAAAGTAAAAAGAACATGAGTAAAGAAATGCTAGAGGCCTTCCGCATTTTGGAAGAAGACAAGGGAATCAAAAAAGAAGACATCATCGACGCAGTAGTAGAGTCACTTCGTTCCGCTTATCGCAGACGCTATGGTCAATCTGACAGTGTAGCCATTGACTTCAATGAAAAGACAGGTGACTTTACAGTCTATACTGTCCGTGAAGTTGTTGATGAAGTATTTGATAGCCGTTTGGAGATCAGCTTGAAAGATGCTCTTGCCATTAATTCAGCCTATGAGCTTGGTGACAAAATCAAGTTTGAAGAAGCACCTGCTGAGTTTGGTCGTGTAGCAGCCCAATCTGCCAAACAAACCATCATGGAAAAAATGCGCAAGCAAACACGTGCCATCACCTACAATACTTATAAAGAACATGAACAAGAAATCATGTCAGGTACAGTAGAACGTTTCGACAACCGTTTCATTTATGTTAACCTTGGTAGCATCGAAGCTCAATTGTCCAAACAAGACCAAATCCCTGGAGAAGTTTTTGCTTCCCACGACCGTATTGAGGTTTACGTTTATAAAGTTGAAGACAACCCTCGTGGTGTCAACGTCTTTGTTAGCCGTAGCCATCCAGAAATGATCAAACGCTTGATGGAGCAAGAAATTCCAGAAGTTTACGATGGAACTGTTGAAATCATGAGCGTAGCCCGCGAAGCTGGTGACCGTACGAAAGTTGCCGTTCGTAGCCGCAATCCAAACGTGGACGCTATCGGGACAATCGTTGGACGTGGTGGTGCTAATATCAAGAAAATCACCAGCAAATTCCACCCTGCTCGTTACGATGCCAAGAGTGATCGTATGATTCCTGTCGAAGAAAACATCGACGTTATCGAGTGGGTAGCAGATCCAGCTGAGTTTATTTACAATGCTATCGCACCTGCAGAGGTTGACCAAGTTATCTTTGATGAAAACGACAGCAAACGTGCCTTGGTCGTTGTACCTGATAACAAGCTTTCTCTTGCCATCGGTCGTCGTGGACAAAACGTTCGCTTGGCAGCTCATTTGACAGGTTACCGTATCGATATCAAGTCTGCCAGCGAGTTTGAAGCTATGGAAGAAGCAGGTCAAGTGGATTACGCAGCTGCGGATGAATTGATCGAAGAATAAAAGCTGCTAGAGGAGGGAAAGATGAAAACAAGAAAAATCCCTTTGCGCAAGTCTGTTGTATCCAATGAAGTGATTGATAAGCGTGATTTGCTCCGCATTGTCAAGAACAAAGAAGGACAGGTCTTTATCGATCCGACAGGCAAGGCCAATGGCCGTGGTGCTTATATCAAGCTAGACAATGCAGAAGCCCTAGAGGCAAAAAAGAAGAAAGTCTTTAACCGCAGCTTTAACATGGAAGTGGAAGAAAGCTTTTATGATGAGTTGATCGCTTATGTGGATCACAAAGTGAAAAGAAGAGAGTTAGGACTTGAATAAGCAAAAGATAAGCAATCTCTTGGGACTTGCTCAACGAGCAGGCCGGATCATATCAGGTGAGGAATTGGTGGTCAAGGCCATCCAAGACCAGAAAGCCAAGATAGTCTTTCTAGCCCATGATGCTGGTCCCAATCTGACCAAGAAGATTCAAGATAAAAGTGACTATTATCAAGTAGAAGTTATAACCGTGTTTTCAACACTGGAATTAAGCATAGCAGTCGGGAAACCGAGAAAGGTTTTGGCAGTGACAGATGCTGGATTTACAAAGAAAATGAGGTCTCTTATGGAATAGAAGAGGAGGACATGATTTGTCTAAGAAAAGATTGTACGAAATCGCAAAAGAACTTGGAAAAGAAAGTAAAGAAGTTGTAGCGCGTGCAAAAGAGTTGGGCTTGGATGTGAAAAGCCACTCATCGAGCGTGGAAGCTGCTGCTGCTGAACAAATCGCAGCTAGCTTTAAACCTGCACCTGCTCCTAAGGGAGAAGCAAAACCTGCGACACCAAAAGCAAGTGTAGAAAAGAAAGCGGAAAAGCCTACATCAGCTAAACCAGTAGCCGCTAAGGAAGAAAGTAAACCAGCTGCACCTGCAGCTCCTAAGGAAGAAAAAGTAGTGGCCGCAAGACCACAGAGTCGAAACTTCAAGGCGGAGCGTGAGGCGCGTGCCAAAGAGCAGGCAGAGCGACGCAAACAAAACAAGGGCAACAACCGTGACCAACAACAAAACGGCAACCGTCAGAAAAATGACGGCCGTAATGGTGGAAAATCTGGTCAAGGAAACCGCGACAATCGCCGATTTAACGACCAAGGGAAAAAACCACAAGGTCAAGGGAATCGTGGCAATGATCGCCGTCAGCAACAAGACTTCCAGCCAAAACAAGCTGGACCACGTGTTGACTTTAAAGCCCGTGCAGCAGCCCTAAAAGCAGAGCAAAATGCAGAGTACGCACGCTCAAGCGAGGAGCGCTTCAAACAATCGCAAGCTGCCAAAGAAGCCTTGGCTCAAGCTAATAAACGCAAGGAGCCAGAGGAAATCTTTGAAGAAGCTGCTAAGTTAGCTGAACAAACGCAACCAGCAGTAACAGTAGTTCCTGTAGCGAAAGAAGCGCCAGTGGATACACGTCGTAAAAAACAAGCTCGACCAGACAAAGAACGTGATGATTATGATCACGAAGAAGATGGTCCTAGAAAACAACAAAAGAATCGAAGTAGTCAAAATCAAGTGAGAAATCAAAGAAATAGTAACTGGAATAACAATAAGAAGAACAAAAAAGGCAATAACAAGAACAACCGTAACCAGACTCCAAAACCTGTTACAGAGCGCAAGTTCCATGAATTGCCAACAGAATTCGAATATACAGATGGTATGACTGTTGCGGAAATCGCAAAACGTATCAAACGTGAACCAGCTGAAATCGTTAAGAAGCTTTTCATGATGGGGATTATGGCCACACAAAACCAATCCTTGGATGGAGAAACCATTGAACTCCTCATGGTGGATTACGGTATCGAAGCCAAACAAAAGGTTGAAGTGGATAATGCCGACATCGAACGTTTCTTTGTCGAAGATGGCTATCTTAATGAAGATGAATTGGTTGAGCGTCCACCAGTTGTCACCATCATGGGACACGTTGACCATGGTAAGACAACCCTTTTGGATACCCTTCGTAATTCTCGTGTTGCGACAGGTGAAGCGGGTGGTATCACTCAGCATATCGGTGCCTACCAGATCGTGGAAAATGGCAAGAAGATTACCTTCCTTGATACACCAGGACACGCGGCCTTTACCTCTATGCGTGCGCGTGGTGCTTCTGTTACCGATATTACCATCTTGGTTGTAGCGGCCGACGACGGGGTTATGCCTCAAACTATCGAAGCCATCAACCACTCAAAAGCAGCGAACGTTCCAATTATCGTAGCCATCAACAAGATTGATAAACCAGGTGCCAACCCAGAACGCGTTATCGGTGAATTGGCTGAACACGGTGTTATGTCAACTGCCTGGGGTGGAGATTCTGAGTTTGTCGAAATCTCGGCTAAATTCAACCAAAACATCGATGAACTCTTGGAAACGGTCCTACTTGTGGCTGAAATCCAAGAACTCAAGGCAGATCCAACAGTGCGTGCTATCGGTACCGTTATCGAAGCTCGCTTGGATAAAGGAAAAGGTGCGGTCGCAACCCTTCTTGTTCAACAAGGTACCTTGAATGTCCAAGATCCAATCGTTGTCGGAAACACCTTCGGTCGTGTCCGTGCCATGACCAATGACCTTGGTCGTCGTGTTAAGGTTGCTGGACCATCAACACCAGTATCTATCACAGGTTTGAACGAAGCACCAATGGCGGGTGACCACTTTGCTGTTTACGAAGATGAAAAATCTGCGCGTGCAGCAGGTGAAGAACGTGCGAAACGTGCTCTTATGAAGCAACGTCAAGTAACTCAACGTGTCAGCCTTGAAAACCTCTTTGATACGCTTAAAGCAGGCGAGCTCAAGTCTGTTAACGTCATCATCAAGGCCGACGTACAAGGTTCAGTTGAAGCCCTTTCTGCTTCACTTCAAAAAATTGATGTGGAGGGAGTAAAAGTCACCATCGTTCACTCAGCGGTCGGTGCCATTAATGAATCTGATGTGACTCTTGCGGAAGCTTCAAATGCCTTTATCATCGGTTTCAACGTACGCCCTACACCACAAGCTCGTCAACAAGCAGAAGAAGATGATGTAGAAATCCGTCTCCACAGTATTATCTACAAGGTTATCGAAGAGATGGAAGAAGCCATGAAAGGAATGCTTGATCCAGAATTCGAAGAAAAAGTTATCGGTGAAGCAATCATCCGTGAAACCTTCAAGGTATCTAAAGTGGGAACCATCGGTGGATTCATGGTTACGAGTGGTAAAGTTACCCGTGACTCTAAAGTCCGTGTTATCCGTGACGGTGTCGTTATCTATGATGGTGAACTTGCAAGCTTGAAACACTACAAAGATGACGTCAAAGAAGTTACGAACGGCCGTGAAGGTGGTCTCATGATTGATGGCTACAATGATATCAAGATGGATGATGTGATTGAGGCATACGTCATGGAAGAAATCAAACGATAAGATTTTTTGCTCCTTTCTTAGGTGGTGAGGGACGCAAGCAAACCGATGGTTTCATTGCTTATTTTTGAGCCTAGAGTCTCAAAAATCCCCTGTGATGGGACTGATAAATCAGTTCCATCACTTTCACCACGGCGAAAGAAGCGAATGAGTTCAAATTGAACTTCGTTTCAATTTGAACTGAAAATCAATAAGTTTAAAAATAGCTAGGTCTGCTGGCCTAGCTTTTGGTTCAAAGTAGAGAAAGGAATATCATGGCAAATCATTTCCGTACGGATCGTGTGGGCATGGAAATCAAGCGTGAAGTCAATGAGATTTTGCAAAAGAAAGTCCGTGATCCGCGTGTCCAAGGTGTGACCATTACAGATGTTCAGATGCTGGGTGACTTGTCTGTTGCCAAGGTTTACTACACCATTTTGAGTAACCTGGCTTCGGATAATCAAAAAGCTCAAATCGGGCTTGAAAAAGCAACTGGTACGATCAAACGTGAACTTGGTCGCAATTTGAAATTGTACAAAATCCCAGATTTAACCTTCGTCAAAGACGAATCCATTGAATATGGAAACAAGATTGACGAAATGCTACGCAATCTGGATAAGAATTAAGAAAGAGGGGACACCCTCTTTTTTGGTGGAGAAATGGCAATAAAAAATACTGGAGAATCTCTCTAGAGTAAAAAATTGTTAAAAAGCTTTATAAAACTCAGCTTGTATGATAGTATAGAAATTGGAAAGAGTGAGATGAAATGATTTCTTATCAATAACTAGCTAGTCTGGTATAGCAATCAGCTAGAAACTGCAGCTAGACGAGGGAAGGTAATATGGGGTTCATTAAAATTCTAGCCAAGACATATGGGAATTACTTTTTTGTGATGCAAAGCGTCAAAGTTCTGAAGAACATGAAAAAAGACGACAATGCTCTAGTAGGTTTCGGGAAAGTACTGCTTGCTGACAAGTTGATGGATGTGGCCCGGTGGCTCGCAAAACCAGAGGATAAGGAATAACTTGAAATGAAAGAAACTAGCAGGAATTCCACTGCTAGTTTTTTAATCTCTTCCCATATGGTATAATATAAGCAGTAAAATCATTTTATACTCTTCGAAAATCAAATTCAAACCACGTCAGCTTCACCTTGCCGTACTTAAGTACAGCCTGCGGCTAGCTTCCTAGTTTGCTCTTTGATTTTCATTGAGTATTAGAACATACATGGAGGTCGTCATGGACAATATCATCGATGTGTCAATTCCCGTTGCAGAAGTGGTGGACAAGCATCCAGAAGTCTTGGAAATCCTAGTGGAGCTGGGTTTTAAACCACTTTCTAATCCCTTGATGCGCAATACAGTCGGTCGCAAAGTATCGCTTAAGCAGGGGTCTAAGCTCGAAGGAACTCCTATGGACAAGATTGTCCGCACACTGGAAGCGAATGGTTACGAAGTGATTGGATTAGACTAATGGCAGATGAACGGATTCATATCCTACGGGATATTTTGTTAGAATTGCACAATGCTGCCTCTCCTGAGTCAGTTCAGGAGCGTTTTGATGCGACCTTTACAGGTGTGTCAGCCATCGAAATCTCCCTCATGGAGCACGAGCTGATGAACTCAGACTCAGGAGTCACCTTTGAAGATGTCATGGAACTCTGTGATGTCCATGCCAATCTTTTTAAAAACGCTGTTAAGGGTGTCGAAGTAGAGGATACCGAGCATCCTAGCCACCCCGTTCGCATCTTCAAGGATGAAAATCTGGCCCTCCGTGCTGCCTTGATCCGCATTCGGAGACTGTTAGATACCTATGAGTCTATGGAAGACGAGGAAATGCTGGCAGAGATGCGTAAGGGTTTGGTTCGTCAAATGGGGCTGTTGGGGCAATTTGATGTCCACTACCAGCGCAAGGAAGAGCTCTTTTTCCCCATCATGGAGCGTTATGGTCACGATTCACCCCCTAAAGTCATGTGGGGAGTGGATGATCAGATCAGGGAACTCTTTCAGACAGCTCTAGCGACAGCCAAGTCACTACCAGAAGTGTCGATTAGCAGTGTAAAGGAAACTTTCGAAGCTTTTGCGACAGAGTTTGAAAGTATGATTTTCAAGGAAGAGTCCATCCTCCTCATGATTCTCCTTGAGTCTTTCACCCAGGATGACTGGATTCAGATTGCGGAGGAGAGCGATGCCTATGGCTATGCCATCATTCGTCCGTCCGAGAAATGGGTGCCAGAACGTCAAAACTTTATCGAGGAAAAGAGTGAAGAGGAACCCGTACAACTAGACACGGCAGAAGGTCAAGTTCAGCAAGTTATCGATACACCAGAAGGCCAGTTCACTATTACCTTTACCCCTAAGGAAAAGGAAGTGGTGCTGGACCGTCATAGTCAACAGGCTTTTGGCAATGGCTATCTCTCCGTCGAGCAGGCCAACCTCATCCTCAATCATCTCCCTATGGAGATTACCTTTGTCAATAAAGACGACATTTTCCAGTACTACAATGACAATGCGCCAGCTGATGAGATGATTTTCAAACGGACGCCGTCCCAAGTTGGGCGCAATGTTGAACTCTGCCATCCGCCTAAGTACCTAGACAAGGTGAAGGCCGTTATGAAAGGTCTTCGTGAAGGTAAAAAAGACAAGTATCAAATGTGGTTCAAGTCGGAGTCGCGAGGCAAGTTTGTCCACATCACCTATGCTGCGGTACACGATGAAAACGGGGAATTCCAAGGCGTGCTAGAGTATGTTCAGGATATCCAGCCCTACCGAGAGATTGATACGGATTATTTCCGTGGATTAGAATAAGGAGAATCAATGAGTTACGAACAGGAATTTATGAAGGAATTTGAAGCTTGGGTTAATACCCAGATTATGATTAACGACATGGCGCACCAGGAAAGTCAAAAGGTCTACGAAGAAGACAAAGACGAGCGTGCCAAAGATGCCATGATTCGCTACGAAAGCCGCTTGGATGCTTATCAGTTCTTGCTTGGTAAGTTTGAAAATTTCAAAGCAGGCAAGGGATTTCATGATTTGCCAGAAGGATTGTTTGGCGAACGGAATTATTAATCGTTGCAAATCAAAAAGTGCGTATGAACGCACTTTTTCTGTCTATACGTGATGTGTGTGTTTGGTGATCCATTGTTCCATTTTGATATGCAACCAGAATGAATAGATACCCAAAGTGATGATGGTGAGCAAGAACCACTTGATCCAGTTCCCGAATAATTGAGAACCTGTTCCGTCAAAATAGAGGCGACGCCCATCGATGACAGTGTGCTTGACTTTCCAGTTTTGCATCATACAAACTGCCCAAGGCGTAGCGATTCCAATAGTAAAAACTATGATAAGCATGGCTAGGATAGCATATCCAACGTAGCTCAAAAGACCACCATCAAAGTAACTTTCATTATTCATATTCTTCTCCTTATCAGCTTTTTACGTGAATTAGTCTTGCACATTACTGCATGTTTTATCAAGAAGTTGAATCATTGTCAAATTAGATTGAAAGAAAAAACGGTTAGATTTTTAGGAGCAATCTCGTTTCCTTTCTTGATTTTTTCCAAAAATCTTGATAGAATATTTTTATTAAATCCTTGTCAGAACAGGGATTTTTTATTGAAAGGATTTTATCATGTCAAAGAAACTCCAACGGAAAAAACAATTACGAAACAGCCTTCGTCGTTCAGGTGCATTTTCAAGTACGGTGACCAAGGTTGTCGAAGAAACAAAAAAAGTTGTGAAACATGCAGAAAAATCTGCTAGCGAAGCAGGAAAAGTTGTCTCTAAAAAAGTGGAACAAGCAGTAGAAGCAACTAAAGAGCAAGCTCAAAAAGTTACAAGCTCTGTAGAAGAATTCGCAGACAACCTAGGTGGACTTTCAGTCGACCGTGCCAAGACTTTCTACGATGAAGGCATCAAGTCTGCTGCTGATTTCAAAAATTGGACTGAAAAAGAACTCCTTGCCTTGAAAGGAATCGGCCCAGCTACCATTAAGAAATTAAAAGAGCACGGAATCAGCTTCAAGTAATCTTTCTTGCCCCTTGCATTTCCGAGAAAAACTTGCTACAATAGAGCCATCAGAGGTGTTTTGGATCCCACATTTTACAGAAAGTGGCGGCGCTGAGAAGTCCACAAATGTGTCAAAACTGGTTGTTGATGGATAAAAAATGAAATAATTTTGTCTTTTTATTTATAAAGACGAGAGTTGCGGGCCTTGCCCGAAATTGGGTGGTACCGCGGATAAGCACATTCGTCCCTGTCATGGATATGGCAGGGGCGATTTTTTGTAGAAAGCGAGGTAGAAGGATGACAAGAGCAGAGTTGCCAGAACGAATAGAGACCGAGCGTCTGGTCTTGCGAGTCCGTACCGTGGCTGATGTTGTGGATATCTTTGACTATGCCAGTAGGCCAGAAGTTTCCTACCCAGCAGGCTTTCCGCCCGTCAAGAGCTTGGAAGATGAGATTTATTATCTGGAGCATATCCTGCCCGAGCGTAATGAAAAAAACAATCTCCCAGCGGGCTATGGAATTGTCGCTAAAGGAACTGATAAGGTCATAGGCTCTGTTGATTTCCCTCGTCGTCACGAGGATGATGTCTTGGAGATTGGCTATATCTTACATCCAGACTATTGGGGCCGAGGCTATGTGCCCGAAGCGGCACGTACCTTGATTGATTTAGCTTTTAAAGAATTGAATCTGCATAAGATTGAACTGACTTGTTTTGGCTCCAATGTCCAAAGTCAACGAGTTGCAGAGAAACTTGGCTTCACCCTCGAAGCTCGCATCCGAGACCGAAAGGATGTTCAAGGCAACCGCTGTGATGATTTGAGGTATGGGTTGTTGAGGAGTGAGTGGGAAAGTTTAAACTGTTAGCTGAACTGTTTGAGAATTTCGAACAGTTGAGATTTATTGAAGAATTTCGAAAATGAGGTGAGAAGCTTGGAAACAAGTCAGATTATTACTCTGATCAGTGGAGCTGGTATAGGAGCTGTATTAAGTGCGATTCTAGTTTTTGCTAATAATAGTAAAAGAAATCAACTTGATTATATTACTAAAGAACGCTCTGAATGGAGAAAAAGCATAAAGTTGATAATTGTTGATTTGCTAAATGGAGAAAATAGGGAGTCTGCAGTAAATAGTCTTAGAACACAAATTAATCCATATGGCTATTGTAGAAATATTAAATATACTAATGAGTATTACATGAAAGATGGACATATTTGGGATCTTTTAAATGATTTTGATTACTCAGAAGAAAAATCGCAAAAACTCAGTCAGTATCTAAGGTTACTCTTAAAATATGATTGGGAACGTTCAAAAAATGAGGTTAGAATTAATAATAATTTTTTATGGAATTTTTTAAGATGGGGATTGATAATTCTAAACTTAATAATGTTATTTTGGGCGGGAAATGTGAATAATGAATTAAATATGTATTTATCATTATTTTCAGTTATTCTTTTATTTTTGCAACCGTCCCTAATAAAATTGCTATCTAAACTCAATTCTGATTCGCCTAAAGAAAAAACTATTTTAATACTAACCTTCTTAGTAGGGTTTGTATTGCCTTATCTTTATTCACTTTATTTAATATTTATTTTATTAGATTTTTATAATCTATTTAAATTGAATTTTCTGGTAAATATCTTCCCGTTAATTTTTATGTTAATTATAATTTCTTCCGAACTTTTGTTAATTTATCAAATTTTTAATATAGACTATAAATATATTTCTCAAATAAAAAAGATAGAAAAAAATAGGACTGATTTAGAGTTAAAATATTACGAAATTTACAATTTAAATTATAGATTGAAACAAAAATTATGGGATATAAAATATAATATAACAAAAGAAGATGTTAATAAACTAAAAAAAGAACAGATAAAAATACGCAAGAAACTAAATAAGAAATTAAAATAGAAGCTAATTAGTAAACTAACAATTAAGGAGCAAACACATGTCTAAAGAACTTTCACCTAAATACAATCCAGCCGAGGTTGAGGCTGGTCGTTACCAAAAATGGCTTGATGCGGATGTTTTCAAGCCTTCAGGCGATCAAAAGGCTAAGCCTTATTCAATCGTGATTCCACCACCAAACGTAACTGGGAAACTTCACCTCGGTCACGCTTGGGATACAACTTTGCAGGATATCATCATTCGTCAAAAACGGATGCAAGGCTTTGACACGCTTTGGCTACCAGGGATGGACCACGCGGGGATTGCCACTCAGGCTAAGGTTGAGGAGCGCTTGCGTGGTGAGGGTATTAGCCGTTACGACCTCGGTCGTGAGAGATTCCTAGAGAAAGTTTGGGAATGGAAAGACGAATATGCCACTACCATCAAGGAACAATGGGGTAAGATGGGACTCTCTGTAGACTACTCTCGTGAGCGTTTCACCCTTGATGAAGGTTTGTCAAAAGCGGTTCGTAAGGTCTTTGTGGACCTTTACAAAAAAGGCTGGATCTACCGTGGTGAGTTTATCATCAACTGGGACCCAGCAGCTCGCACAGCCCTTTCTGATATCGAAGTTATCCATAAGGATGTCGAAGGTGCCTTCTACCACATGAACTACATGCTAGAAGACGGCTCACGCGCCCTTGAAGTGGCGACTACTCGTCCTGAGACCATGTTTGGGGACGTTGCCGTTGCGGTCAACCCAGAAGATCCACGCTACAAGGACTTGATTGGTAAAAATGTCATCCTTCCAATCGCTAACAAACTCATTCCAATCGTTGCCGACGAACATGCCGATCCCGAGTTTGGTACAGGTGTCGTGAAAATTACGCCTGCCCACGATCCAAACGACTTCTTGGTTGGTCAACGCCACAACTTGCCACAAGTCAACGTCATGAACGACGACGGAACCATGAACGACTTGGCCTTCGAATTTGCGGGCATGGAACGTTTTGAAGCTCGTAAGGCAGTCGTTACTAAGTTGGAAGAAATCGGTGCTCTCGTTAAAATTGAAAAACGTGTTCACAGTGTTGGTCACTCAGAACGTACAGGTGTTGTGGTTGAACCACGCTTGTCTACGCAATGGTTCGTCAAGATGGACCAATTGGCTAAGAACGCTATTGCTAACCAAGATACTGATGATAAGGTAGAATTCTACCCACCTCGTTTCAACGATACCTTCCTTCAATGGATGGAAAATGTTCATGACTGGGTAATTTCTCGTCAGCTCTGGTGGGGTCACCAAATCCCTGCTTGGTACAATGCTGAGGGTGAAATATACGTCGGTGAGGAAGCACCAGAAGGTGACGGTTGGACTCAGGACGAAGACGTCTTGGACACTTGGTTCAGTTCTGCCCTTTGGCCATTCTCAACCATGGGCTGGCCGGATGTGGACTCAGAAGACTTCAAGCGTTATTATCCAACATCAACCTTGGTGACTGGTTATGATATTATCCCATTCTGGGTATCTCGGATGATTTTCCAAGGTTTGGAATTTACTGGCAAGTCGCCATTCAAAAATGCATTGATTCACGGTCTCATTCGTGACGAGCAAGGTCGCAAGATGTCCAAGTCTCTTGGTAACGGGATTGATCCAATGGATGTTATTGATAAGTATGGAACAGATAGCCTGCGTTGGTTCCTTTCAAACGGTTCTGCGCCAGGACAAGACGTGCGCTTCTCTTACGAGAAAATGGATGCTTCTTGGAACTTCATTAACAAAATCTGGAACATCTCTCGCTACATCCTCATGAACAATGAAGGCTTGACCCTCGAGCAAGCAACTGCCAATGTGGAAAAAGTTGTCAACAAGGAAGCTGGAAACGTCACAGACCGCTGGATTCTCCACAACCTCAATGAAACGATTGGTAAGGTCACTGAGAATTTCGACAAGTTTGAATTTGGTGTAGCTGGACACATCCTCTACAACTTCATCTGGGATGAGTTTGCGGACTGGTACGTTGAGTTGACCAAGGAAGTCCTTTATAGTGATAACGAAGAAGAGAAAGTCATCACACGTTCTGTTCTCCTTTATACTTTGGACAAGATCCTTCGTCTCCTTCACCCAATCATGCCATTCGTGACAGAGGAAATCTTTGGGCAAATCTCAGAAGGTTCGATCGTTACAGCAGCATACCCAACTGTCAACCCAGCCTTTGAAGATCTTGCGGCTCACACTGGTGTCGAAAGTCTTAAAGACTTGATCCGCGCCGTTCGTAATGCGCGTGCGGAAGTAAACGTTGCACCAAGCAAACCTATCACCATCCTTGTGAAGACGAGCGATAGCGACTTGGAAGCCTTCTTTAACAGCAATGTCAACTACATCAAACGCTTCACAAATCCAGAACACCTGGAAATCGCCTCAACCATCCCTGCACCTGAACTCGCTATGTCAAGCGTCATCACAGGAGCAGAAATCTACTTGCCTCTCGCAGACCTACTCAATGTCGAAGAAGAGCTCGCTCGCCTCGACAAGGAACTGGCTAAATGGCAAAAAGAACTGGATATGGTCGGTAAGAAGCTCTCTAACGAACGCTTCGTAGCCAATGCCAAACCAGAAGTCGTCCAAAAAGAACGCGACAAACAAGCCGACTACCAAGCTAAATACGACGCAACCATAGCACGTATTGATGAGATGAAGAAGTTGGTGAAAGGAAATTAGATGATTAAAGAAGATACACTTAAAAAACTATTTGAATTCTGTGACTCTCTGTCGACTGAAGGAACTGAAATAACTATTGATCTTATTCAACAAAATTTTTCTAAAGAAGAACAAATTGAAATCAATGATATTACTCATAACGATTTGAGCCAAAAAATCAAGTCTGAACAAGAGAAGTCTTACCTCGAGAAAATCGTTACTATTAAAGGGCTTATTTTTATAAAATTCAATACTGAAGTATCATCCCCTACAGCAAGTGAAACGGGTGAAAATGAATCACAAGAACATTCTAAAATCAAAAAATATTTGTTTAATCAATTTGGATTAGAAGTGAAAGAAATTACGCCTGATTCAATTGTAGTCTTGAATAATAAAGAATTGGTAGATAAAATTGATGAATATATGTTATGGAATGGCAATAATGATGATATAAAAACTGCATTTTTGGAAAAATATTCGATTATTCCTGAGGAGAAGGTTCACGTAATACAAAGTTTATCGGAGTATCTACAAGTTTTGTCCGACATAAATGAAGATAACCATTTTTTACTTTCTCGAGGTCAAAAAGATTGTACTTTTGATTTAGTTGCTTCTCTATATCGCGAGGATGTGTTTTTCGGGAAAGAAAGAGAGCTACTCAATAAATTTACCAGAGGTGCATCGTTTTATGACAAAAGTATACATCTCAAATCTAAAGAATCAGTGACAGCATATGGACAACATTATGGTTTACCTACAAATTATTTAGATTTTACAGAAGCACATCTACTTTCTTTATTTTTTGCACTGAAAGAGTTTAAATATAATGAAAAACCTAGTATTGTTTATTTAGTGGATACTGAAGAATATCATTGTGATGTTATTGGAACTCGAGAAAAGTTTTTTGATTTTTCCAACGAAACTGAAGTGTCTTTCCATACAGACAGGTATAGAAACAACGATATTTTTATTAAACTAGAAGATTCAAATGAAAGAATTCATTTCCAAAAGGGGTATTTTTTAAAAACAGCCAGTAAGTTGTCTCAAGATCTTCAGAAAATGCTTTCACAGTATACACACTGTATTCTTATTCCACAAGATATGAAAGAAACCATTTTTAATGAATTATTTAATATAGGAGTTAATTATGAAAGTATTTATCCAGATATTGATAATTTAGTTAAGAATATAAAACATAGAAAGGATGGAATAGTATGAATTTAACAGATTTTTCAATTAGTTCAAGTAGGCCAATTATATCTGTTCAAGATATTGTCAGTTTTATCGATAAAGGAGAACAGTTTAAAACATCTTTAGTTGAAGTAGAGGATAAAATTGAATATGATACACTTACAAAGTATCTTAATGGAATTATTCTCACTCCAGATTATCAACGGCAATATAGATCGACAATAACAGAAGAAAGTTCTATTATTGAATCGTTATTAGTCGGAATACCTATCCCTGAGATATTTCTGGTAAGAACTCAAGACAAGTTACAACTAAGACATGTTATGGACGGACAGCATAGATTAACTGCAATTTATAGGTATGTTAAAGGTAAGTTTCCACTAAAAAATCTTGAAATTCTAGATAAAGATTCTGAGGGAAGACGTGTAAATGATCCTCAATTTGAAGGAAAAAGATTTTTTGAATTAGATTTGAATATTCAGATAAAAATACTTGGTAGTTTTCTATCTGTACTTGAGTTTAATGCGTTTGAAAATTCAGATATAGAAATTGAACTTTTTAAACGTTACAATAAAAATACAAAACCTCTAGAAGCTCATGAAATATCAATGGCAACATACTTTTCGAAAACTAGCCAAATAATTTCTCAGTTCATTAAGGAAATTTTCTCATTAGATAACGATGACGATTCTTACTTTCAATATAGTTTATCAGAGGCAAATAATCTTAATAAAGCTTACAATATTACACCGAATAGAAAAGATAAACAAAAGAATCACCAAGAAATATGTATTATATTGAACATATTGACAAGGCTTTCGGAAGTAGAAAAATTGAATTTGAAAGACGGAGTAAAGTTATCAACAGATTTTTTGAAATACTGTTCTGAACTATATAATACAGGAGAAGAAGATTCCAAAACAATGGTATCTATTTTCAACGATTTTAATAAATTTGTCTTAAAACTTTCAGAATCTGTTGAATATCCAATATCAATGCAATTAATGGGGAAATCATTAGGCAAAGGTATGAAATATCATACTGGTATCTCTATAATTTTAGCGTTGATTTATAACCTCTTTGATATTGATTTGGAATCAGATTTTCTTATTCAAGATGTTCAAACTATAGTTGAGAAATCTCCACTAGGAGATTCTGAATATAGAGCATCGTCTACTAACTTAAGACAGGTACTAGTTTACTTGGTTGGGAAAAATAAAATTCATGAATCTGAGTTTAATTCTCTAAAATTGAAAAAAGATAATTTTTCTAAAATTAACTTGAGTTCGTATTCCCAAGAAATTTAGAAAGCAGGTAACTACATGACTAATTCTGTAAGTTCGAACCGACCTGAGAAGTATAGTATTGCAGCTTAATTTCATATATCATCGGCATCGAATTCATCTGGATTGATACCGAAAATCCACCTAGTGATGCCATCGGCTGGGTAGCAAAGAAATAAAAAGTCCTGTCACTTTCTCCTATTTAACCTTTGACTATTCCGCAAAATTATCGTACAATAAAGAGTACATGATAAAATGAGGTCAGAGTCTGTTTGCTCTGGCGATAGTAGTATAAATGAGGAGAAACGCTTTGGAATTAGAAGTATTTGCTGGGCAAGAAAAAAGTGAACTATCTATGATTGAGGTAGCGCGTGCTATCTTGGAACTTCGTGGTCGCGATCATGAGATGCATTTTAGCGATCTTGTAAACGAAATTCAAAACTATCTTGGAACATCAAACAGCGATATCCGCGAAGCCTTGCCTTTGTTCTACACAGAGTTGAACTTTGACGGTAGCTTCATCTCTCTTGGAGATAACAAATGGGGGCTTCGTTCATGGTATGGTGTGGATGAAATCGACGAAGAAATCATCGCTCTTGAAGAAAGTGACGACGATGAAGTAGCACCAAAAGCTAAGAAAAAACGCGTCAATGCCTTCATGGATGGCGATTCAGATGCTATTGACTACAATGCCGATGATCCGGAAGACGAAGATGCATACGAAGCAGATCCAGCTCTTTCATACGATGATGAAAATCCAGATGATGAGAAAAATGAAGTGGAAGCTTATGATGCAGAAATCAACGAAATCGCTCCTGATGACTTGGGTGAAGACGTGGATCTCAACGAAGAAGACGACGAGTTTTCTGACGATGACGCTGAAACGAGTGAAGAAGAGTAAAAGACTTCAAAGAGGAGATCGCCTGATCTCCTTTTTTCTTGCTTGGGTAGAGTAGTTAAGTGAGTCTTCCGTTTGGATGTGGATCTTTAGTTGGTTTTCTGAAAGCAATCTTCTTATTTTCAGGTTTTACCAATTCGGGTTGACAAATGTTCTGCTTTAAGGTATCATATTGTTCGGGCACCTCTTTTAGAGGTCGGGGCTCCCTAGTTACTAGGGAGCTATTTTTGTTTTTTCAGGAAGTTTTTCTTGAAAAGTCGTTATTCATAAGGGTCTTGTTTTCTATTTCCCCTCGTAGTTAACAAGGCCTTGAGCATTTTAGGAAGAGGAATCTATGTCTACTAAATATATTTTTGTAACTGGTGGTGTGGTATCGTCTATTGGGAAAGGGATTGTCGCAGCAAGTCTGGGGCGTCTCTTGAAAAATCGTGGTCTAAAAGTAACCATTCAAAAGTTTGACCCTTATATCAATATCGATCCGGGAACCATGAGTCCTTATCAGCACGGGGAAGTCTTTGTGACAGATGATGGGGCTGAGACAGATTTGGACTTGGGTCACTATGAACGTTTCATCGATATCAATCTCAATAAATATTCCAACGTGACAACTGGTAAAATTTACAGTGAAGTTCTTCGTAAGGAACGCCGTGGCGAGTACCTTGGGGCAACTGTTCAAGTCATTCCTCATATCACAGATGCTTTGAAAGAAAAAATCAAGCGTGCTGCTCTAACGACAGACTCGGATGTCATTATCACAGAGGTTGGTGGAACCGTTGGAGATATAGAGTCCTTGCCATTCCTAGAGGCCCTTCGTCAGATGAAGGCAGATGTGGGGGCAGATAACGTCATGTACATCCATACAACCTTACTTCCTTATCTCAAGGCTGCTGGTGAGATGAAGACCAAGCCGACTCAGCATTCAGTAAAAGAATTGCGTGGGTTGGGAATCCAGCCAAATATGTTAGTCATTCGTACAGAAAAACCAGCTGGTCAAGGAATTAAAAACAAACTAGCTCAGTTCTGTGACGTAGCACCAGAAGCCGTTATCGAGTCTTTGGATGTCGAACACCTTTACCAAATTCCATTAAACTTGCAGGAACAAGGCATGGACCAAATTGTTTGTGACCACTTGAAATTAGATGCGCCAGCAGCGGATATGACAGAATGGTCAGCTATGGTGGACAAAGTCATGAACCTCAAGAAACAAGTCAAGATTTCCCTCGTTGGTAAGTATGTGGAGTTGCAAGATGCCTACATCTCAGTGGTTGAAGCCTTGAAACACTCTGGTTATGCCAACGACGCAGAAGTGAAGATTAATTGGATCAATGCTAATGATGTGACAGCAGAGAATGTGGCGGAGCTCTTGTCTGATGCGGACGGAATCATCGTACCAGGCGGTTTCGGTCAACGTGGTACGGAAGGGAAAATCCAAGCCATCCGTTATGCGCGTGAGAATGATGTCCCAATGTTGGGAGTCTGCTTGGGAATGCAGTTGACTTGTATCGAGTTTGCTCGTCACGTTTTAGGGCTTGAAGGTGCCAATTCTGCAGAGCTTGATTCTGATACAAAATACCCTATCATTGATATCATGCGTGACCAGGTTGATATTGAGGATATGGGAGGAACCCTTCGATTGGGACTTTACCCATCTAAGTTGAAACGTGGCTCTAAGGCAGCGGCTGCTTATCACAATCAAGAAGTGGTGCAACGCCGTCACCGTCACCGTTATGAGTTTAACAATGCCTTTCGTGAACAGTTTGAGGCGGCAGGTTTTGTCTTTTCAGGAGTTTCACCTGATAATCGTTTGGTAGAAATCGTGGAAATTCCTGAAAATAAATTCTTTGTGGCGTGTCAGTATCACCCTGAACTTTCCAGCCGTCCAAACCGTCCAGAGGAACTCTACACTGCCTTTGTCACTGCAGCAGTTGAGAACAGTAATTAGCACAATCAGAACCTTTGAGAAGAATCTCAGAGGTTTTTCTAGCATATTTAGGATACGATTTGCAAAAAAAATAGATAGTGATATAATTAATATAATAATTCCTAAGGAGGATATACAATGAAAAAAATCACACTATTTTGTTTGTCTCTAGCAGGTTTAGCTTTACTGGCTTTCCCTCATTCAGGAAAAGCATTCGAATTGGAAGAAGAATGGGTTATTAAGGGTGGGGTTAAGTATCAAGATGGCAAAATTCTTCGATTTAATAATGGCCATGAAGTAGATATCAAAGTCTTGGATTTGCCAAAAACTGAGAAAATCGAGTGGATGGTCAGTCTCAATGGTCAAGATCAGACAGTCAATTTCCTAGGCCAAGAAAAGGACAAGTCTATGGTCGGTACAGAGGGGCGTTACCTGAATTTCTACGTACCTTATGGCTATAGAGGAGATATCAAGGTCGAGGCCAAGAGTGGAAATGAAGTAAAGACCTGGTCCTCTAAAGTGGTAGATGATGTATATAATGGTGAGAAAAGTGGCTACTACCGTATTGAAGAATCAAAAGACCATTACACCTACCTTGATACAAAATGGGACTATCAAACCAAGACCTACACTGCTACCTTACCAGAGACTATCAATGGTCAAAAAGTTTATGCTTGGAAAGACCATGACAATGGTGAGTTAAAACTTACAAAACCAGAATCTATCAGTCATTCCTACAAGGGGGGAGGAGCCTTCCGAGAACTTTATCCGATTGTAAAAGCAGAAAGCTGGCTAAAATCAGACCAAAATTGGTACTATCAAAAACAAGGCCAACTAGTTCAAAATGCTTGGGTTAAAGACAATGGAACTTGGTACTTTATGAATGATAAAGGGATTATGTTTAATCAAACTTGGTTCTATCAAGGTGGCAACTGGTATGCCTTTAAATCATCAGGAGCTATGATTGCTAGTGATTGGCTTTACGACCAAGGCAAGTGGTACTATTTATCAACTTCAGGCTCTATGAAAGCAAGCACTTGGATTTTTGACAAGGGAGAATGGTATTATGTAAGTTCTTCTGGTGCCATGATTGCGAATGATTGGGTCAAAGACAATGGTAAGTGGTATTATCTAGCTTCATCAGGTAAGATGCTTCGCAATACTTACACACCAGATGGCTACTACGTTGGCAACTCAGGCGCTTGGCAATAAGAATAATACTCTGCGAAAATCTCTTCAAACTACGTCAGCGTCGCCTTACCGTAGGTATGGTTACTGACTTCGTCAGTTCTATCCACAACCTCAAAACACTGTTTTGAGCAACCTGCGGCTAGTTTCCTAGTTTGCTCTTTGAGTATAAGAAGTCCTTTTCCTTTAAGGAAGGGGCTTTTTACTTGCTTTTCTACGGCTTCCCTATTTGTCCTAGAGCCCTTTTTGTGTTACAATGAATGGTATGAAAGCTAAGAAATTATGGATGACTGGCTTGACTGTGGCTGGTCTAAGTGCCCTTGCTTTAGGGGCTAAAAAAGCAGCAGATAACCACAAACTCATGAAGACTCAAGAAGAGTTGACCGCTATCGTGCGCGAACTTTTCTCAGATATGGGTGAGATTGCGACTATTTATGTTCAAGTCTACGAAAGTAGCCTAGAGCGACTTGTCGGAGGAGTCATTTTCGAGGATGGTCGTCACTATACCTTTGTCTATGAAAATGAAGACCTGGTCTATGAGGAGGAAGTCTTATGATAACTCCCAATAGTATAGAAGAGCTTGCAGGTTTTGTCGAGCAAGATGGCAAGAAGGTCTTCCTTTTTGTGGCGGACTGGTGTGGCGATTGTCGTTATATCTATCCATCCTTGCCAGAGATTGAGGAGACCAATCCAGAGTTCACCTTTATTCGAGTGGACCGTGACCAGTACATGGATCTAGCCAAACTCTGGGATGTGTACGGCATTCCTAGCCTTGTTGTGCTAGAAAAGGACAAGGAAATCGGCCGATTTGTCAATCGCGACCGTAAAAGCAAGCAACAAATTAACGACTTTTTAGCAGAACTGAATTAGGAGAAAAGGAAAGAATGATTTTTACATATAATAAAGAGCATGTTGGCGATGTCCTTATGATCATCGTGAAAAACAGCGGAGATGCCAAACTAGACGTGGAGCGCAAAGGCAAGGTAGCCCGTGTTTTCATCAAAGAAAATGGGGAAACAGTTGCTTGGAATATTTTCGAAGTTTCAAGTTTGTTTGAAATTGCAGAGCGTGGTCAAGTCTTTTTGACAGATGAACAAGTAGAACGTTTGAACAAAGAATTACGAGCGGAAGGCTTTGCAGAAGAGATTGTCAATGACAAAGAACCTAAGTTTGTTGTCGGTGAGATTATCGAGATGGTCGCTCATCCAGATAGTGACCACCTCAACATCTGCCAAGTTGCAGTCGCAAGTGACAAGACAGTGCAAATCGTTGCAGGGGCTCCCAATGCGCGTGTTGGGTTGAAAACCATTGTAGCTCTTCCTGGAGCGATGATGCCAAAAGGCAATCTCATTTTCCCAGGCGAACTTCGCGGTGAAAAGAGTTTTGGCATGATGTGCAGCCCTCGTGAGTTGCATTTGCCAAATGCTCCGCAAAAACGTGGGGTTATTGAATTATCAGAAGAACAAGTTGTCGGAACTCCATTTGACCCAGCCAAACACTGGACGGCCTAGGAAATTGTTAATATTTGATACACCAGATAGAGGGGGATAAGATGGCGAAAAATGTAGTGATTACAGGAGCGACCTCAGGAATCGGTGAAGCGATTGCGCGTGCTTATCTAGAGCAGGGGGAGAATGTCGTTCTAACAGGGCGACGGACAGACAGATTAGAGGCCCTCAAGTCAGAGTTTGCAGAAACTTTTCCAAATCAAACAGTTTGGACCTTTCCACTGGATGTGACGGATATGACTATGGTCAAGACTGTCTGCTCCGATATTTTGGAAACGATAAGGCAGATTGATATCTTGGTCAATAATGCGGGACTAGCTCTTGGCTTGGCTCCCTATCAGGACTATGAAGAGTTGGATATGCTGACCATGTTGGATACCAATGTGAAGGGTTTGATGGCGGTTACTCGCTGTTTCTTGCCTTCTATGGTAGCAGCCAATCAGGGTCATATTATCAATATGGGATCGACCGCAGGAATTTATGCCTATGCGGGTGCAGCAGTTTATTCAGCCACCAAGGCAGCAGTTAAAACCTTTTCAGATGGACTACGAATTGATACGATCGCAACGGACATCAAGGTGACAACCATTCAACCGGGGATTGTCGAAACAGATTTCTCTACAGTTCGTTTTCATGGTGACAAAGAGCGGGCTGCGACGGTTTATCAGGGGATCGAAGCCTTGCAAGCTCAGGATATTGCAGATACAGTGGTCTATGTGACCAATCAGCCCCGTCGTGTGCAGATTACAGATATGACCATTATGGCCAATCAACAGGCGACAGGTTTCATGGTTCATAAAAAATAAAGAATTTTCTCGAAAAGTTATAAATTTTTGTAACTTTTTTTTGATTCCTTGCGAATAGATAAGTAGGAGGAAGAAAATATGTATAATAAAGTTATCATGATCGGGCGCTTGACGTCTACACCAGAATTGCACAAAACCAACAATGACAAGTCGGTAGCGCGAGCAACTATCGCTGTGAACCGTCGTTACAAAGACCAAAATGGGGAACGTGAAGCTGATTTTGTCAATTTGGTTCTTTGGGGAAAATTGGCTGAAACCTTGGCAAGCTACGCAACTAAAGGTAGTCTTATCTCTGTGGATGGAGAACTTCGTACCCGTCGCTTCGAGAAAAAGGGCCAGATGAACTATGTGACTGAAGTCCTTGCCACAGGATTCCAACTTTTGGAAAGCCGCGCCCAACGTGCTATGCGTGAAAATAACGCAGGACAGGATTTGGCAGATTTGGTCTTGGAAGAGGAGGAATTGCCATTTTAATACTCTTCGAAAATCTTTTCAAACCACGTCAACTTCACCTTGCCGTGGGTATAGGTAACTGACTTCGTCAATCTTATCTACAACCTCAAAGCAGTGCTTTGAGCAACCTGCGGCTAGCTTCCTAGTTTGATCTTTGATTTTCATTGAGTATAAACATTGAAAAGTCTGAGTTGGTCTCAGGCTTTTTATCTTGCCAAAGTCAGACTTTTTTCTTGACTATTTCTGACCAAGTGATACAATAGAACTATAAATTAGCACTCAGATATAAAGAGTGCTAATGATATGTAGTTTATCATGGAGGAAAACAGATGTTGAAACCATTAGGAGACCGTGTGGTCTTGAAAATCGAAGAAAAAGAACAAACTGTTGGAGGCTTTGTCCTTGCAGGCTCAGCCCAAGAAAAAACAAAAACAGCCCAAGTTGTAGCTACTGGACAAGGTGTTCGTACCTTGAATGGTGACTTGGTTGCTCCAAGCGTTAAGCCTGGAGACCGTGTCTTAGTTGAAGCCCATGCAGGTATTGATGTCAAAGATGGCGATGAAAAGTACATCATCGTTGGCGAAGCTAACATTTTGGCTATCATTGAAGAATAGAAGGAGAAAGTAAGTATGTCAAAAGAAATTAAATTTTCATCTGATGCTCGTTCAGCTATGGTTCGTGGTGTCGATATCCTTGCAGACACTGTTAAAGTAACCTTAGGACCAAAAGGTCGTAATGTTGTGTTGGAAAAATCATTTGGCTCACCTTTGATTACCAATGACGGTGTGACCATTGCCAAAGAAATCGAGTTGGAAGACCATTTTGAAAATATGGGTGCCAAATTGGTATCAGAAGTAGCTTCAAAAACAAATGATATCGCAGGTGACGGGACAACTACTGCAACTGTTTTGACCCAAGCGATCGTCCGCGAAGGAATCAAAAACGTCACTGCAGGTGCCAACCCAATCGGCATTCGTCGTGGGATTGAAGCAGCGGTTGCCGCAGCAGTAGAAGCTTTGAAAAACAATGCCATTCCAGTTGCTAATAAAGAAGCCATCGCTCAAGTTGCTGCCGTATCTTCTCGTTCTGAAAAAGTCGGCGAATACATCTCTGAAGCTATGGAAAAAGTTGGCAAAGATGGTGTCATCACTATTGAAGAATCACGTGGTATGGAAACAGAGCTTGAAGTCGTTGAAGGAATGCAGTTTGACCGCGGTTACCTTTCACAGTACATGGTGACAGATAGCGAAAAAATGGTGGCTGATCTTGAAAATCCATACATTTTGATTACTGACAAGAAGATTTCCAATATCCAAGAAATCTTGCCACTCTTAGAAAGCATTCTTCAAAGCAACCGTCCTCTCTTGATTATTGCAGATGATGTGGATGGTGAAGCTCTTCCTACTCTTGTATTGAACAAGATTCGTGGAACCTTCAACGTAGTAGCAGTTAAGGCACCTGGCTTCGGTGACCGTCGCAAAGCGATGCTTGAAGACATCGCTATCTTGACAGGCGGAACAGTCATCACAGAAGATCTTGGCCTTGAGTTGAAAGACGCTACTATTGAGGCGCTAGGTCAAGCAGCGAGAGTAACTGTGGACAAAGATAGCACTGTTATCGTAGAAGGTGCTGGAAATCCTGAAGCCATTTCCCACCGTGTTGCGGTTATCAAGTCACAAATCGAAACTACAACTTCTGAATTCGACCGTGAAAAACTCCAAGAACGCTTGGCTAAATTGTCAGGTGGTGTCGCAGTCATCAAGGTCGGAGCTGCAACTGAAACTGAGTTGAAAGAAATGAAACTCCGCATTGAAGATGCCCTCAACGCTACTCGTGCAGCCGTTGAAGAAGGAATCGTTGCAGGTGGTGGAACAGCTCTTGTCAATGTCATTCCAGCCGTAGCTGATTTGGAATTGACAGGAGATGAAGCAACAGGACGCAATATTGTTCTCCGTGCCTTGGAAGAGCCTGTTCGTCAAATCGCCCACAATGCGGGATTCGAAGGTTCTATTGTTATTGACCGTTTGAAAAATGCTGAAGTTGGTACAGGCTTCAATGCAGCAACTGGCGAATGGGTCAATATGATTGAAGAAGGAATCATCGACCCAGTTAAAGTGAGCCGTTCAGCCCTTCAAAATGCAGCATCTGTAGCCAGCTTGATCTTGACAACAGAAGCAGTCGTAGCCAATAAACCAGAACCAGTTGCCCCAGCTCCAGCAATGGATCCAAGCATGATGGGCGGGATGATGTAAAAGCAACTTATAAAAAACACAAAAGGAGGGAACATGCATCCCTCCTTTTATGGTTTTCTCTTCTAAAATTGATTTGAGCTCTCCTAACTTATATGATAAAATAAAACTAGAAAAAGGAGAAGAACATGATTGATGTAGAAGAAATTCTGAGCAAGATGAATCCCAATCAGAAGATTAATTATGACCGTGTCATGCAGAAAATGGTTCAAGTTTGGGAGAAAAATGAGCAACGTCCCACTATTCTCATGCATGTTTGCTGTGCCCCTTGCAGTACCTATACCCTCGAATATTTGACCAAGTATGCAGATGTGACCATCTATTTTGCCAATTCCAATATCCATCCCAAGGCAGAATACCACAAGCGAGCTTACGTCACCAAGAAATTTGTCAGTGATTTCAATGAGCGAACAGGAAATACGGTCCAGTACCTAGAAGCTCCCTATGAACCCAATGAATACCGGAAGTTAGTCAGAGGACTGGAAGAAGAACCAGAAGGTGGCGATCGTTGCAAGGTTTGTTTTGACTACCGTTTGGACAAAACAGCACAGGTAGCTATGGACTTGGGTTTTGACTACTTTGGTTCAGCCTTGACCATCAGTCCCCATAAGAATTCTCAAACCATCAACAGTATCGGAATTGATGTGCAAAAGATTTATACCACCCACTATCTCCCAAGTGATTTCAAGAAAAATCAAGGCTATAAACGATCAGTGGAGATGTGTGAAGAGTATGATATCTACCGTCAATGTTATTGTGGATGCGTCTATGCAGCCCAGGCTCAAAATATTGATTTGGTTCAGGTTAAGAAGGACGCCACGGCTTTCTTGTTGGATAAGGATGTTGAAAAAGATTATTCTCATATCAAGTTTACTGTTACTAAATTAGATATATAGCAATTAACCCAGCTGTAAAGCTGGGTTGTTAAAATAAAAAAACCAGGGCTCTCACCCCGGCTTGACAACTTTACCGATTCTTTAGTTCTATGTAGCGTTTGTACCAAATGTTGACATAGGCCTCTGAGAAAGGACCGCGTCCATTGTTGATCCAATCAACAAGGATTTTAACATGTTCTTTCAAAATATAGTCTAAATCATCAGAATACTTCATTTTGCGTTTATGGCGCTCATACTCTTCAACGTCCAAGAGACGCTTTTCACCATCAGTGAAAACCTTGACATCCAAATCATAATCAATGTATTTCAGGGCTTCCTCATCTAGATAGTAGGGGCTGGCCATATTGCAATAGTAGGAAATCCCATTGTCACGAATCATGGCAATGATATTAAACCAATATTTTTTGTGAAAGTAAACAATAGCGGGTTCTCGAGTCACCCAACGACGACCGTCACTTTCGGTAACAAGTGTGTGGTCGTTGACGCCGATAATGGCGTTCTCTGTTGTTTTTAGTACCATGGTGTCTCGCCAAGTACGGTGAAGACTCCCATCATGCTTATAACTTTGAATTGTAATAAAGTCGCCTTCTTTTGGAAGTTTCATAACTAACCAACTTTCTACAATTTATAAGTTTATCGTTTACTATTATATCATAAATCGGTCTAATTTTTTTGAATTTTACACGAAAATATTAAAGATATTCTCTGAGAGCGCTGGCTATATCCGAAAAATCATAGCCTTTTCGAGCTAAAACTTGGGTTAAACGCTGTTTAAGTTCGTATCCTTCATACTTTCGAGCATACTTAGCATATTGTTTGTCTAGCTCTTTAAAAATGAGTTCTTGAGTCGTTTCTTGGTCGACTTGACTGTCCAAATCGTCAAAGGCATTCTTAGCATCAGAATAGGAGAAGCCTTTGTTCGTTAAGTTTTGGATAATCTTATCTTGCAAGGCACGAGCGGGAAGCTTTCCCGTGTATTTTTTTAGAAGTTTCTCCGCCACACGTTGAGCAACCTCTGAAAAATCAAAATCCTTTAAAACATCTTCAATAGTTGATTTGGCAATCCCTTTTTGAGACAGTTTTTGAGCTAGCACATAAGGTCCCTTATCTCCAGAAAGTTGATTTGCATTGATGATAGAGTAGGCATACTGACGATCATTAATCCAGTTATCTTCTTTAAGATTAGCGATAACTTGACTAGTGATTTTTTTATCAAGATCATACTTTTTCAAATATTCTCTTACTTCCTTTTCAGTACGAGCCTTGAAGGATAAATGGTAGAGAGCGAGATTCTTCCCATAAGAAAACTGAGCAAAGCCCTGTATCTCGGTCAATTCTTCCTTGCTAATCACCTTATCTTTAGACAACATAAAACGGACAATGGTATCCTCCGTGATATAAGAGGTTTGCTGTTCATCTAGTTCCATCAAGTAGAGGCGTTTTTTCTTTTCAAGTTTTGTGATTTTCATAGTTCTATTATACCCTAAAATGTGATAAGATAGGGGTATGAATCTGAAAGTCAAACAAAAAATACCTTTAAAAATCAAGCGTATGGGCATTAATGGTGAGGGAATCGGTTTTTACCAGAAAACCCTCGTTTTTGTACCTGGCGCCCTCAAGGGAGAAGATATCTATTGTCAGGTTACTTCTATTAAACGTAACTTTGTTGAAGCCAAATTGCTAAAGGTTAATAAGAAGTCTAAATTTCGAGTCGTACCTGCATGTACGATTTATAATGAATGTGGCGGTTGCCAAATCATGCACCTTCACTATGACAAACAGTTAGAGTTCAAAACGGATTTGCTCCACCAAGCCTTGAAAAAATTTGCTCCTGCAGGATATGAAAACTATGAAATCCGTCCAACTATCGGAATGCAGGAACCAAAGTACTACCGTGCTAAGTTGCAATTTCAGACCCGAAAATTCAACAATCAGGTCAAGGCAGGTTTGTATGCGCAAAACTCTCATTACCTCGTAGAATTGAAAGACTGCTTAGTGCAAGATAAGGAAACCCAAGTGATTGCGAATCGCCTAGCTGAACTTCTTACTTACCACCAAATCCCTATTACCGATGAGAGAAAAACGCTAGGTGTTCGCACTATCATGGTACGCAGAGCAAGAAAAACGGGGCAAGTTCAGATTATTGTTGTCACGAATCGCCAGCTTAATTTGAATCAACTAGTCAAGGACCTAGTTAATGATTTTCCAGAAGTTGTCACGGTTGCTGTCAATACAAATACAGCAAAATCAAGTGAAATCTATGGTGAGAAGACAGAAATTATCTGGGGCCAAGAGAGCATTCAAGAAGGAGTACTCGACTATGAGTTTTCTCTCTCACCCCGTGCCTTCTATCAGCTCAATCCGGAGCAAACAGAAATACTCTATAGTGAAGCAGTTAAGGCCCTGGATATTAGTGAAGAAGACCATCTGATTGATGCCTATTGTGGTGTCGGGACGATCGGATTTGCCTTCGCAAATAAGGTCAAGAGTCTCAGAGGAATGGATATTATTCCAGAAGCCATTGAAGACGCCAAGCAAAATGCTCGAAGAATGGGGTTTGATAATACCTATTATGAAGCTGGTACAGCTGAAGAGATTATCCCCCGCTGGTATCAAGAGGGCTACCGAGCAGAAGCCTTGATAGTCGACCCTCCTCGTACAGGCTTAGATGATAAGCTGTTGGATACCATCCTGACCTATGTCCCAGAAAAAATGGTCTATGTATCCTGCAATGTTTCGACCTTGGCACGAGATTTGGTTAAACTAGTAAAAGTCTATGATCTCCAGTATATCCAGTCGGTCGATATGTTTCCCCACACTGCACGGACAGAAGCAGTGGTTAAGTTAGTGAAGAAAAGAAAAAATTAAATTCACTGAAAAAAGTTCTTGACAAAGGAGGAAAAGTAGGTATAA
>NZ_JAKUWI010000006.1:0-1720 GCF_026782345.1 Streptococcus oralis
CTTCTGGTTTTGATGGCTCCGGTTGATCTGGAGTTTTTACCGGTGGTGTTGGCTCATTCTCGTAGTTTGGCGCTACTGGAGCTGGTTCCAATGGTTTCTCTGTCTCATAATTTGGCTCTTCCGGTTTTGATGGTTCCGGTTGATCTGGAGTTTTTACCGGTGGTGTTGGCTCATTTTCATAGCTTGGTGCTACTGGAGCAGGATCCAATGGTTTCTCTGTCTCATAAGTAGGAGCTTGTGGTGCAGTTGGTGCTACCGGTGGAGTTGGTTTTTCTTTTGTAATTTTCGGAACGTTAACGGCACGAATCTTACCATTGAGTGAGTACCAGATATTGGGCCTCTTGCCTTCTGTATTATCTTTTCCAGCAACTTGAGGCATATCCGCAACAGACATCACATTAGTAGCAGATGTTGCGCCAACTGTAACATGATTCGTAGATCCAGACATACTAATAGCACCTGCACCGTACCAAGAGTTTGGTGCATCTGATGAATCCCACCCCGATCCAGGTTCATTTGCTCTAGGATACATAGTCCAACGAGATCCACCCTGATCTTTTCTAAAATTGAGGGTTTTGGTAGCATAAATCATTCCATCTTTTTCATCAATAGATGAACCTGAAATTTTAACAAATGTTCCGCTATAGTCTTTAGCCATTTCAATAGAATTGTGCTCGCGGTTTAGAGATGCTACAGAAAGAAGGGCATTGTCAAAATTAATTGGTTGGTCATTTTCATCATAGAAGGTAAATTCATTTTTAATGAAAATTGAAGTACCTTTTTCAACATCACCAGTGTAAGCAGAAGCAAAGACTCCCAAAGTTGGGTCACTAAAGATTCCCAACCAAACTTTTCCACTAGGATTTTGGAATTTTGAAGACGGATCTACAGTATATTTGTAAACAATCTTGGAAATCTTTTTACCGTTGTAGTAGGAATTTTGAAGGTTGGTATAAGTCGCAGTTACGCTTTGCCCACGTTCTAGAAGAACAGAGCCCCATTTAACTTCTGTTTTATTCCCTACATTGGTCGTCCAGTCCGATTTAGTTCCAATATTACCATACAATTCCACTGAAGAAGTAGTGGCACCGTTCTCCAAGTTCTTGACATTGAGATTGTCTAACTGAAGATTCTTCTTACCATATTGGTCTGTATCCTTCTTGAAGGCTTCATCAACAGCTGCTGCTGTAAGAAGTTTTCCTTCCGTTTTGAGGTCCAGTTGAGCTTTCGGTTCTAAATCATAAACCAAACTCTGAGCAGATGGCTTAGACAAGTAACCATCTTGATCTTTATTCTTTTCAAGTTCTACCAATGCAGCCTTAATTTTTGCCTGCTCTTCATTGTACTCTTTGAGTTTCCGTGGATACTCATCTACATCTTTCTTATACTTGGCAAGATCAGTTTCATATTTAGCTAATTTTGCTTCATAGTCAGTTTTAGCTGCGGCATTACGTTGCTTGATTTCTTCATTTTCAGCTTGGAGTGCAGCATTTTTAGCAGTATTTTCCTTTACTGCTTTTTCATAAGCTTCTTTAGCTTCAGCATTTGCTTTTTGAACGCGAGCTAATTCCGTCTGGTATTCGGCTAGCTTAGCTTGGTAGTCTGTTTCGTTAGCTTCGTTTGCTTGTTTGACTGTTGCTAAATCTGCTTCGTATTTCTTCACCGCTGCGTCATAAGTCGCTTTTGCAGTAGCGTTACGTTGCTTAATCGCTTCATTTTC
>NZ_JAKUWI010000007.1:0-40972 GCF_026782345.1 Streptococcus oralis
GTCAGCGGTTCGATCCCGTTAACTCCCATTTTAGCGGGTGTAGTTTAGTGGTAAAACTACAGCCTTCCAAGCTGTTGTCGCGAGTTCGATTCTCGTCACCCGCTTTGAACTTTGTTCAAATACCAAGTTTTTTTAACTTGGGCGCGTAGCTCAGGTGGTTAGAGCGCACGCCTGATAAGCGTGAGGTCGGTGGTTCGAGTCCACTCGTGCCCATCTATGGATATGGTCCGTTGGTCAAGGGGTTAAGACACCGCCTTTTCACGGCGGTAACACGGGTTCGAATCCCGTACGGACTATTTGTTGGAGGATTACCCAAGTCCGGCTGAAGGGAACGGTCTTGAAAACCGTCAGGCGTGTAAAAGCGTGCGTGGGTTCGAATCCCACATCCTCCTTTTATATTAACGCGGGATGGAGCAGCTCGGTAGCTCGTCGGGCTCATAACCCGAAGGTCGTAGGTTCAAATCCTGCTCCCGCAATATTGGCTCGGTAGCTCAGTTGGTAGAGCAATGGATTGAAGCTCCATGTGTCGGCGGTTCGATTCCGTCTCGCGCCATATTTTATTTATAACTTGGAAGGGTAGCGAAGAGGCTAAACGCGGCGGACTGTAAATCCGCTCCTTCGGGTTCGGGGGTTCGAATCCCTCCCCTTCCATTGCTTTAGTTACGGGCATAGTTTAAAGGTAGAACTAAGGTCTCCAAAACCTTCAGTGTGGGTTCAATTCCTACTGCCCGTGTTAATAAAATTATGGCGGGTGTGGTGAAGTGGTTAACACACCAGATTGTGGCTCTGGCATGCGTGGGTTCGATCCCCATCACTCGCCTATTTTATATTATTGGGGTATAGCCAAGCGGTAAGGCAAGGGACTTTGACTCCCTCATGCGTTGGTTCGAATCCAGCTACCCCAGTTACTATTTGCCGGCGTGGCGGAATTGGCAGACGCGCTGGACTCAAAATCCAGTGTCCGCAAGGACGTGCCGGTTCGACCCCGGCCGCCGGTATAGTAATAATGACAAGGTTTCTATACCTTGTCTTTTCTTTTATCTGATTATCTGTATTTGCTTGAGTTACTAAAAATTATGGCTCTTTGTCAACTGTAGTGGGTTGAAGTCAGCTAAGATCGAGAAAGGACGAATTTCGTCCTTTCTTTTTTGATGTTGAGAGCGATGAAAATCCGTTTTTGAACTTTTCAAAGTTCCTAAAACTAATGGCATTTCGCTTGATAAGTTTGATGAGATTATTAGTCGCTTCTAATTTTGCATTAGAATAGGGTAACTGAAGAGCGTTGACGATTTTCTCTTTGTCCTTGAGGGAAGGTTTTAAAGACAGTCTGAAAAAGAGGATGAACCTGCTTTAGATTCTCCTCGATGAGCCTGAGCCTAGAAATTCGAAAGCGAAGCTGTTTAGCTAAGTCATAGTAAGGACTAAACATATCCATCGTAATGATTTTCACCTGACAGCGAACGATTCTATCGTAGCGAAGAAAGTAATTTCGGATGATAGTTTGTGTGGTTACTTACAGTTTACACCAATGAAACGCTATGAGTTTTTTGTTGCACTATATTTTACAATTTATCACACAAAAATAGGCTCCATAATATCTATAGGGGATTTACCCACTACAAATATTATAGAGCCTTATTTTGAGTGCCATTCTAATCTTTTTTGCTTAGATTTTTGGTATAATATTATTTATTCACAATTTATTTTGATTATGAAAGTGTTGGTATTTGATGTCTCGGTCTGTTGAATTACTAAAGAAACGTTACTTAAAGAATATAAAAGAGAACCCAGATTTATTTATTGGGATTGAGTTAGAATTTCCTATTGTAAATTTAGAGGGTAAAGCTACAGATAGTGAAGTTGTTAAGGATCTCTTTCGGTATTTACCATCAGTACTGGGTTTTACTATCGAAAAAGTGGATGATTTTGGGAATCCAATTCAGTTGTTTGATCCAGTCAGCCAAGATACGATCTTGTTTGAGGTTGCTTATACGACAATTGAGTTTGCATTCGGAAAAGCTGAATCTATCCAAGAGGTAGAAGAACGCTTTAACTTCTATATGGCTACGATTCAGAATAAGTTAGGTGAAGCTAATCATGCTATTGTTGGCTGTGGCCTTCATCCTAACTGGGATAAAAATGAGAATTGTCCAGTGGCTTATCCCCGCTATCAGATGTTGATGGATTATCTGAATTTGAGTAGAAATGTAACTAAATCAGATTTACATCATTTCCCTGAGTATGGTGCCTTTATCTGTGGAAGTCAGGTTCAACTAGACGTTTCAAGGTCCAACTACCTGCGTGTTATCAATGCTTTTACTCAGATTGAAGCTGCCAAAGCTTATTTGTTTGCAAATTCTGAGTTTTCGGGGGCAGATTGGGATACCAAAATTTCGAGAGATATTTTTTGGGAAAAATCTATGCATGGTATCTATCCAGAGAACATTGGTGTCAATGCTAGACTCTTTAAAGATGAGGATGATTTTTTGGATTACCTAAATCATTCTGCAATTTTTACTGCGGAACGTGATGGACAGACCTATTATTTTTATCCTATTCAGGCTAGGGACTATTTGGCTACACCTGAAATCCAGGCATTTTCCCTTAATGGGGATGAGGTTCTTATTTACCCTCAGGAGGAGGATTTCGAAACTCATCGTAGTTATCAGTATCAAGACTTAACGACTCGAGGAACAGTTGAGTTTCGTAGTGTGTGTACACAGCCACTTGATAGGACTTTTACTTCAGGAGCTTTTCACTTGGGATTGTTGGTTAATTTAGACAAACTGGAATCTTACTTAGAAGCAGCACCTTTCTTTAAAGTGTTTGGGCGTAATTATAAGTTTTTAAGGCGACAATTTTCTAAGAAAAAGCTTACAGCTCCAGAAGAAGCGGCTATTGTCGATTTTTCAAAAGACTTACTCATCCTGGCAGAGGAGGGACTGGAGAAAAGAGATAAGCAAGAAATGGTTTATTTACAGCCTTTGAGAGACAAATTGGGGTTATAATTTTTGTTATAAAGCGAGAATTTTCTGAAAAATCATGATATAATAGAAGAGACTATAGATAAAGGATAGAGATTCATGACATTAGTTTATCAATCAACGCGTGATGCCAACAATACAGTAACTGCCAGCCAAGCTATTTTGCAAGGTTTGGCGACGGACGGTGGTTTGTTTACACCGCTTACTTATCCAAAGGTGGATTTGGACTTTGAAAAATTAAAAGATGCTTCTTACCAAGAAGTGGCTAAGTTAGTTTTGTCAGCCTTTTTAGATGACTTTACGGCTGAGGAGTTGGACTACTGTATCAATAATGCCTACGATAGCAAGTTTGATACTCCAGCTATTGCGCCATTGGTGAAACTGGATGGGCAATACAACTTGGAACTGTTCCATGGTTCAACCATTGCCTTCAAGGATATGGCCTTGTCTATCTTGCCATACTTTATGACAACAGCTGCTAAGAAACATGGCTTGGAAAACAAGATTGTCATCTTGACAGCAACATCTGGAGATACTGGGAAAGCTGCTATGGCGGGGTTTGCCGATGTGCCTGGAACTGAGATTATCGTCTTTTATCCAAAGGATGGTGTCAGCAAGGTACAAGAGTTGCAAATGACCACTCAGACTGGAGATAATACCCATGTTATCGCTATTGATGGAAACTTTGATGATGCACAAACAAACGTCAAACATATGTTCAACGATATAGCTCTTCGTGAAAAGTTGGCTGCCAATAAACTGCAATTTTCATCAGCTAACTCTATGAACATTGGTCGTTTGGTACCACAGATTGTTTATTATGTTTATGCCTACGCTCAGTTGGTCAAGTCTGGTGAGATTGTAGCTGGTGAAAAGGTCAACTTCACAGTACCAACAGGAAACTTTGGAAATATTTTGGCTGCCTTTTATGCTAAACAAATCGGTCTTCCAGTTGGCAAATTAATCTGTGCTTCAAATGACAATAATGTTTTGACAGACTTCTTCAAGACACGTGTTTACGACAAGAAACGTGAGTTTAAAGTGACAACTAGTCCATCTATGGATATCCTGGTATCTTCAAATTTGGAGCGCTTGATTTTCCATCTTTTGGGGAATGATGCGGTTAAGACAGCTGAACTCATGAATGCCTTGAGTACACAAGGACAATATGAATTGACAGACTTTGATGCAGCGATTCTGGAACTCTTTGCAGCTGAATATGCGACTGAGGAAGAAACTGCGGCAGAAATTAAACATGTTTATGATACAGCTGTCTATATCGAGGATCCACACACGGCGGTTGCCTCAGCTGTTTATAGAAAATACCAAGCGGCTACTGGCGATGCGACTAAGACAGTGATTGCTTCAACAGCTAGTCCATACAAGTTCCCAGTGGTTGCCGTAGAAGCGGTAACAGGAAAAGCAGGCTTGACAGACTTTGAAGCCTTGGCTCAATTACATGACATTTCAGGAGTGGCAGTGCCACCAGCGGTTGATGGCCTTGAAACAGCTCCAGTTCGTCATAAAACAACAGTGGCAGCTGCTGACATGCAAGCAGCGGTTGAGACTTATCTAGGACTTTAAGACAGAGGCAGTAAACTCGGTTGGGAAACCAACTGAGTTTCTTTTCATCAGGAGGAAGGATTGTTTAAGAAAAATAAAGACATTCTTAATATTGCATTGCCAGCTATGGGTGAAAACTTTTTGCAGATGCTCATGGGAATGGTGGACAGCTACTTGGTCGCCCACTTGGGCTTGATCGCTATTTCAGGTGTTTCAGTGGCTGGCAATATTATCACCATTTACCAGGCGATTTTTATCGCTCTGGGAGCTGCTATTTCCAGTGTTATTTCAAAAAGTTTGGGGCAGAAAGATCAGTCCAAGTTGGCTTATCACGTGACAGAGGCTCTCAAGATAACCCTATTGCTGAGTGCACTTTTAGGCGCTTTATCCATCTTTGCTGGGCAAGAGATGATAGGGCTCTTGGGAACTGAGCAGGATGTGGCCGAGAGTGGTGGACTCTACCTATCTTTGGTGGGTGGATCGATTGTTCTCTTGGGTTTGATGACCAGTCTGGGTGCCTTGATTCGTGCAACGCATAATCCGCGTCTACCTCTCTATATTAGTCTTTTATCCAATGCCTTGAATATTTTTTTTTCAAGTCTAGCTATTTTTATCCTTGATATGGGGATAGCGGGTGTTGCTTGGGGGACTATCTTGTCTCGTTTGGTTGGTCTTGGGATTTTGTGGTCACAATTAAAACTTCCTTATACGAAACCGACTTTTGGACTGGATAAAGATTTACTGACCTTGGCTTTGCCAGCAGCTGGAGAGCGGCTTATGATGAGGGCTGGAGATGTAGTTATCATTGCTTTGGTCGTTTCTTTTGGGACGGAGGCAGTAGCGGGGAACGCAGTCGGAGAAGTCTTGACCCAGTTTAACTATATGCCTGCCTTTGGCGTCGCTACGGCGACAGTCATGCAGGTAGCTCGAGCAGTTGGGGAGGATAACTGGGAAAGAGTAGATGATTTGAGCAAGAAAACCTTTTGGCTTTCCCTGCTTCTCATGTTGCCCTTAACTCTCAGTATCTATGCCTTGGGGACACCATTGACTCATCTCTATACGACCGACCCTGTAGCGGTCGAAGCGAGCGTTTTGGTTGCACTGTTCTCTCTACTAGGAACCCCCATGGCGACAGGGACAGTTATTTATACGGCAGTTTGGCAGGGCTTGGGAAATGCTCGCCTCCCCTTTTATGCGACAAGTATTGGGATGTGGTGTATTCGCATTGGAACAGGATATCTGATGGGGATTGTTCTTGGTTGGGGCTTGCCTGGTATTTGGGCAGGGACTCTTTTGGATAATGGTTTCCGTTGGTTATTTCTACGTTACCGTTACCAGCGTTATATGATGTTGAAAGGATAGAAGATGCAAAAAACAGCTTTTATTTGGGATTTAGACGGGACTTTATTGGATTCTTACGAAGCGATTTTGTCAGGGATTGAGGAGACCTTTGCTCAGTTCTCTATTCCTTATGATAAGGAGAAAGTGAGAGAGTTTATCCTCAGGTACTCTGTGCAGGACTTGCTGGAGAAGGTGGCAGAAGAGAGAAATCTGGATGCGGAAGTGCTCAATCAGGTGCGTGCCCAAAGTCTGGCTGAGAAAAATGCCCAGGTAGTTTTGATGCCAGGTGCGCGTGAGGTGTTGAATTGGGCAGACCAAGTAGGGATTCGGAACTTTGTTTACACTCATAAAGGGGACAATGCTTTTACTATTCTAAAGGATCTGGGATTGGAATCCTATTTTACAGAGATTTTAACCAGTCAGAGTGGCTTTGAGCGCAAGCCTAGTCCAGAAGCGGCTACCTATCTGTTAGACAAGTATCAGCTGGATCCTAATAATACCTATTATATAGGGGACCGGACTTTGGATGTGGAATTTGCCCAGAATAGTGGCCTTCAAAGCATCAACTTTTTAGAGTCTTCTTATGAAGTGAATCACAGGATTCAAGCACTGGCAGATATTCCTCGTATTTTCTAGGATTAGGAGCGAGAAGATTGTGTCAGTTGTGTGACAGAGACCTAACAAACTATTTCAAGTAATCGAGTTTGTTACAAGGAATAGACAGTTCTATTAAATAGGCCCGAGAGGGCTTTTTTTCAGCTTTTTTTGTGTTATGATAGACAGGTACTCATTTGAAAGGAATATGAACGAATGAAGAAAAGAATGATTTTAGTCTCAACAGTAGCCTTGTCATTTGCCCCAGTATTGGCAACTCAAGCAGAAGAAGTCCTTTGGACTGCACGTAGTGTTGAGCAAATCCAAAACGATTTGACTAAAACGGACAACAAAACAAGCTATACAGTACAGTATGGTGATACCTTGAGCACCATTGCAGAAGCCTTGGGTGTAGATGTCACAGTTCTTGCAAATTTGAACAAAATCACCAATATGGACTTGATTTTCCCAGATACTGTCCTCACCACAACTGTCAATGAGGCAGAAGAGGTAACGGAAGTTGAAATCCAAGCTCCTCAAGCAGATGCTAGTGAAGAAGTGACGACTGCGACAGCTGATTTGACGACAAATCAAGTGACAGTTGATGAACAAACAGTTCAAGTAGAAGATCTTTCTCAACCAATTGAGGAAGCTCCAACTGCAACAGAGGCTGAAAAACCAGCAGAAGTAGCGCCAAGTTCAGAAGTTTCTGAGACAGCGACAGTTGCTGAAGAGACACCATCTACAGAAACACCTGTAGCTGAAGAAACAGCTGAAACGACTCCAGTGGAAGCACCAGTAGCAGAAACAACTCGCCCAGTTGAAGAAGAAGCTCCTCAAGCAGCGACTCCAGCTACCGAAGAAACGGCAGCAACGACTCCAGCAGAAGCCCCAGCAGCAGCTGCTCCAGCAACTGAAACACCTGCTGATACAACAGGAACAAGTGTAGCAGAAGAAACAGCAGCATCAACAGCAACTTCTGACACTGCAACTTCGACTTATCAAGCAGAGCAAAGCCAAACTCCTTCAATAACTTATTCAGCTCCAGCGGCTCCTGACTATGCAGGACTTGCTGTAGCTAAGTCTGAGAATGCTGGTCTTCAACCACAAACTGCAGCCTTCAAAGAAGAAATTGCCAATTTGTTTGGAATTACATCCTTTAGCGGCTACCGTCCTGGTGACAGTGGAGACCATGGTAAAGGATTGGCCATCGACTTTATGGTCCCAGTGAGTTCAGCACTCGGAGATCAAATTGCAGAATATGCAGTCAAAAATATGGCTAGCCGTGGTATCAACTATATCATCTGGAAGCAACGTTTCTACGCTCCATATGATAGTAAATATGGACCAGCCTACACGTGGAATCCAATGCCGGATCGTGGTAGTGTGACCGAAAACCACTATGACCACGTTCACGTATCAATGAATTAAGAATAATAAGAAGCTATACATTTAAAAGTGTAGCTTCTTTTTGTGTAAAATAGTGTCGATAAGTGAAATAAAATCTAAAACATGTTAAAATGTAAGCGAATACAAAACTATACTAACGCTTTTAAGCATAGAGAGAAAGGATGAAGTGAATGACAAATCGATTAAAAACTCCATTTGAGAAAACAAGAGATGATTTTGAAGAGGAATTTTGTGGTGAAATTGTCGAATTCTTGATTTTTACCCTCCAAAATGTAACTGGGGCCGCTTCTTTAAAAGATGGTTGTAAAATGCCGTCCGTTCATTTTAAAGCTAGTGTCAATGTTGCAACCCAGGAATTCTCTGAACGTGAGGGACGTTTGGAATGGGTATTGACTCCTGAGGAATTTGAAGAAAAGAGATGGGGCTTTAGTTTTGAACCCTACAAAATTCATCATATCAAATGTCAAAAACGCCCCTTCATGGAGTTAGAGCCATATATGTCAGAAGTAGCTAATAACTGCTACCACTTGCTGGAATACCTAGATGACCAATCCTCAGACTCTAGGTTAGAGACCTTGATTGAAACCTATCAAAAACCGGTCATCATTCAAGACGATATTGGCGAATTCACCTTAAACAGAGCCTATTCTTGGTTTGAAGGATTTATCACTTACGAGGGTGGTAAGATTCATGCTATCTTTGCTGCGAGTGCAGATGAAAGTCTCCCTCCAAGTTCTTTTGATGATCTAAAGAAATTTATGGAAACTTTCCAAGTTCAAGATACTCGGATTAAAGACTATATTGTCAAAGAACTGTGGGAAACAGCTCAAGACTGGATAGATTCAGATGAAAATGATGTGGAGTTAACAGAAGAGTATTTTACCAACTCTCTTTCCTTGAGTGAACTATCGATCAACGAAGACGGGGAATTGACCCTCTACTATGATGATAGCGAGGAAATTTTTGCAGGCCATGCCATCGAAGTTGTCATTGATAAAGAGGGAGAAATCCTTCGAGCAGATTTGGTAGGTTAGTGCTGGATTTTATCTAGAATATAGAAATAATAGCCTTTTGGGATTGAAACCAAGAGGCTATTTTTCGTGAGTAAGCAAAATAGTTGCATTTTTAATCTTTCTGTAATATACTTGATAACTCAATAGTTGATAAATCAAGTGTACGCAAGGAGGTAGAAATGAAAAAAATTAACGACTTACTGTACCAGCTCCATTTAACAGATCAGATGATCACTCAACTTTTTGAGAAACAATTGGGAATTAGTTTGACCCGCTATCAAATCTTGCAGTTTTTACTGCAGCAGTCACCCTGCAACCAGATTGCCGTTCAGGAGAAGTTGCAAATCGACCAGGCGGCCTTGACCCGTCATTTTAAGATACTAGAGTCAGAGGGCTATGTCAGTCGCAAGCGTAATCCGGCCAATCAGCGAGAAGTCTTAGTTGAATTAACCCAAGAAGCCAAGAATCAACTCTTAGTCAGTCCGCCTAAACATCATTTGCGAGTGAAGGAACAGATGGAGAGCATCTTATCGACAGCCGAGCAGAAAGAGCTAACAACTTTACTGACGAAACTAGTGTCAGGTCTAGAAAAAATAGAATTTTAAGGAGAAAACGATGTCAATCATTACTACTATTTTAGCAACTATCGTTGCTTTGGAGCATTTTTACATTTTTTATTTGGAAAGTGTGGCTACGCAATCAGACACTACTAGTCGAGTGTTTAATGTGGATAAGGAAGAACTGGCTCGTCCTTCAGTGAGTTCATTATTTAAAAATCAAGGAATTTATAATGCTTTGATAGGTGCCTTTCTCTTGTACGGGATTTATTTCTCACAAAGTTTGGAAATTGTGACCATCTTTGTTTTATTTGTGCTTGGTGCAGCGACCTACGGTTCTCTGACAGCAGACAAGAAGATTCTTCTGAAGCAAGGTGGGCCTGCTATTTTGACTCTGCTGAGTATGTTGCTTTTGAAATAAGAAAACCAGCGTTTTGAACGACGTTGGTTTTTGTAGACTCTTATCCATTTCGACGTTTACGGGCTAGTAGGACTCTGTAAAAGAAGATGTGATTATTCTGGATATAGGGAAGGATTGAAAAACTAGCAATTCCAAAGGTGATCCAGTTGAGGAAGTACCAAGGGAGTAGTTGTAGGTCGAGGACAAAGCGTTGGAATTTGTAACCCTTCATCAAGAAACGGCTGGTTTTCAGGATTTGACGGGGTTTAGCCTGTCCTAAATCCAGAGTGTCGCAGAGGAGGAATTCTACCTGCGAGTAGGCATAATGTTGCGGTACGTAGAGGAGATTGCCCACAATCATCAAGATGAGGCTCGCGAAAAAGTAGAGCCCAAAGGTCATAAGGAATTGCTCGGTTTCAAGGGATGAGAGGTCTAATTTTGGAAATTCAGGATGTAGGGCGACAAATCTTCGAGCCAAGAGATTGCTATAAAAAAGGAAATAAATGCCTACTAAGTTTGGAATGCTCCATAAAAATAGGTAGAAACGTTTGAGGAGCAGGGTCAGGAAGGTTTGCGAGAAGCGCTCTTCAGCAAAGAGGGCCAGGCTTGATTTTACTGAGAGTTCCGTATCAGGATCCTTGAGGAGTCGGAGTGTCGCAAAAGCAGCACCTGCTAGAAAAATCGTGCTCATAAAAGAAACCACTAGTGGGAAGAGGTAGGCTTGGAGCACTTGTGCCAGCATGCTGAAAAAGGATTGCTCTAAAACACTTTCTTGGAGACGAGCCAAGGGGTTGAGAAAGCCTGATAAGATGACCAGTATGCTAGGTAAGAGATAGACGAGAAAGAGGCGGGGATTTTCAGCCTGAAATTGCCTAGTTTGCAGACGAATGGTTTTTAAATCAATTTTTGGGTATTTCATTCTTTCATTATACCATAGTTCGTGACAGTTCCTGGTTTTTTTGATAAAATCATACAGTATGCCTTTGGGCACAAAGTATGAACTGGGACTGTCTTTCCCAGCTTCGGAGGTAGAAAATGTCAGATTCACCAATCAAATACCGTTTGATTAAGAAAGAAAAACACACAGGAGCTCGTCTAGGAGAAATCATCACCCCACACGGTACCTTCCCGACACCCATGTTTATGCCAGTTGGGACCCAAGCCACTGTTAAAACCCAGTCACCTGAAGAATTAAAGGAGATGGGATCAGGGATTATCCTCTCTAATACTTATCATCTCTGGCTTCGTCCTGGAGATGAACTCATCGCACGCGCAGGTGGTCTCCACAAGTTCATGAATTGGGACCAACCAATCTTGACGGATAGTGGTGGTTTCCAGGTTTATTCCCTAGCAGATAGCCGAAATATCACAGAAGAAGGCGTAACCTTTAAAAACCATCTCAATGGTTCCAAGATGTTCCTATCGCCAGAAAAGGCTATCTCTATTCAGAACAATCTAGGCTCAGACATCATGATGTCTTTTGATGAATGTCCTCAGTTTTATCAACCTTACGACTACGTTAAGAAATCCATCGAGCGTACCAGTCGTTGGGCCGAACGTGGCTTAAAGGCTCACCGTCGTCCGGAGGATCAAGGTTTGTTTGGAATTGTGCAGGGGGCAGGATTTGAAGACCTTCGCCGTCAGTCAGCTCACGACCTTGTCAGCATGGATTTCCCAGGTTACTCTATCGGTGGTTTGGCAGTGGGAGAAACGCACGAAGAGATGAATGCAGTCTTGGACTTCACAACTCAACTGCTACCTGAAAACAAACCTCGCTATTTGATGGGTGTCGGAGCTCCAGATAGCTTGATTGATGGGGTTATTCGTGGTGTGGATATGTTTGACTGTGTCTTACCGACTCGTATCGCTCGTAACGGAACTTGTATGACCAGTCAAGGTCGTTTGGTTGTCAAAAATGCCCAATTCGCTGAAGACTTTACGCCACTGGATCCTGAGTGTGATTGCTACACATGTAAGAACTACACACGCGCCTACCTTCGTCATTTGCTCAAGGCTGATGAAACCTTCGGAATCCGCTTGACTAGCTACCACAACCTCTACTTCTTGCTTAATCTGATGAAGCAAGTGCGTCAAGCCATCATGGATGACAATCTCTTGGAATTTCGTGAGTATTTTGTAGAAAAATATGGCTACAACAAGTCAGGACGCAATTTTTAAAGTGTAAAAATAGAATGCCAAAATCCTAAGTTTTCTCTTAGGATTTTTCTTCTTTTTTTGATAAAATAAGGTGTATTATGGAATAAAAATTAGATGTTTTTAAGATCTAATTGAGTGGGGAATAAACTCGCATGCGTATTAAATGGTTTTCCTTGATTAGGATTACAGGTTTACTTTTGGTGCTTTTGTACCACTTCTTTCAAACAATCTTTCCTGGAGGATTCTTTGGGGTAGATGTCTTTTTCACTTTTTCAGGATTTTTGATCACCTCCCTCCTTTTAGAAGAATTTGGGAAGGCACGCCAGATTGATTTACTAGGCTTTTTTAAGAGACGGTTTTACCGCATCGTACCACCTGTGGTTCTGATGGTTTTGGTGACCATGCCCTTTACCCTCCTAGTTCGCCAAGACTATGTTGCTGGAATTGGTGGCCAGATTGCTGGAGTTCTCGGTTTCATGACCAACTTCTATGAGATGTTAACAGGGGGAAGTTATGAATCCCAGTTCATTCCGCATCTCTTTGTTCATAACTGGAGTCTAGCTGTTGAGGTTCACTACTATATTCTTTGGGGCTTAGCGGTTTGGTTCTTATCGAAACGTTCAAAATCTAGTAGTCAATTGAGAGGGATGGTATTTCTTCTTTCTACGGGAGCTTTCATCATTAGCTTTTTCTCTATGTTTATTGGTAGTCTAATGGCTAGTTCCCATTCGTCTGTCTACTTTTCAAGTTTAACCCATGTCTATCCCTTCTTTTTAGGAAGCATTTTGGCGACGGTTGTAGGTGTTCGTCAGACGAGCGATTTAGTCAAGCAGTTTGACCGGACGTGGGATCTTCGTCAGAATTTACTGGTGTTTGCTGCAGGTCTTTTGGTATTAGTGCTCTTGACTTTCTTTGTCAAGTTCACCTACCTGTTTGCTTATCTATTCGGTTTCTTACTGGCAAGTTTAGCGGCCGTGACCATGATTTTTGCTGCGCGTGTCTTGCATGAGAAAACGCCTGAGATACGAGAACCTCATGTAATCACATTTTTAGCGGATACCAGCTACGCGGTTTATCTCTTCCACTGGCCTTTCTATATTATCTTTTCGCAGTTGATGAGCAATCTGCCAGCTGTTATTTTAACCGTTATCTTTTCCTATTTCTTCGCTATCCTATCTTTCTATATTATTGAGCCATTGATTGCTGGTAAGACCAACGCTTTAGTTAGAAAAATCACTAAGCTACATCATATCAAACCCATTAGTGCTAGTATTGTGGGCGCTCTTTCCTTACTTACCTTGATTATCATAGCTATGGCTCCTCAAGTTGGAGCCTTTGAGACAGACTTGATGATCAATGGTTTCAAGCAAGCTCAGACCAATATAGGACAAACAAAGACTCTTGCTGAACAAGCTGAAGTCAGTCGCCTAGGAATTTCTGAAGGAACGAGTCTGATTGGGGATTCAGTGACTTTACGTGCCAATACAGCCTTAAAAGAGGCACTTCCTGATGCAAATATCAATGCTCAGGTTAGTCGGACGACCAAGCAAGCCAATGATATCATGCTCAATAATAGTCAGAACAAGGCGCTTTTAAAAACAGTTGTCATTGCAACGGGAGTCAACAATCCTGAAGGCTATAAGAATGATTTGGACAGCATCGTTAACAATCTACCGAAAGGACACCATCTGATACTGGTGACACCTTATGAGGGAGACAAGAGCAAGGACACTTATGCATCAGTGGAGCAGTATGCGGCTTATGCGAGAGAATTAGCTGAAAAGAATCCATATGTGAGCGTCGCTGACTGGAATAAGGTCGCTAAGGAACACCCTGAAATCTGGGCTGGAACTGACCAAGTCCACTTTGGAAATGATAGCAACATGATTGAAGAAGGTGCTAAACTTTACGCAGAAACGATTGTAGCTGCTGTCAAGGCTGCTCAAGAGCTACCTGTAAAATCAAAATAAGATCAAAGAGTTGGAGAAATCCAGCTCTTTTAAAATATCTATGAAAAATAGGTCTATACCATTTACAAATGAAAAAGAAAGGTTTATAATGTAATTGACATAATAAATTCTAGAATCAATCTATCAAGGAGGTTATCATTATGCCTAATTATATTAAAGCGGATCAGTTTTTCTACCCACACGGAGTTCGTCGTGGCGGTTACTTGGAACTTGTGGATGGCAAGTTTGGCAAACATGTAGAACAGATTCCTGAAGGAGCTGAGGTGATTGACTATACCGGTTATAGCATTGCACCAGGACTTGTGGATACCCACATTCATGGATTTGGTGGTGTGGATGTCATGGACAATAACATCGAAGGAACCCTTCATACCATGAGTGAAGGCTTGCTTAGCACGGGTGTTACCAGCTTCTTGCCAACGACTTTGACTTCCTCTTACGAGCAGTTGCTTGCGGTAACTGAAAATATCGGTGCTCGTTACCAGGAAGCAAGTGGAGCCAAGATTCGTGGAATCTATTTTGAAGGGCCTTATTTCACAGAGAAATACAAGGGAGCTCAAAACCCTGCTTACATGAAAGATCCTCGTATGGATGAGTTTCGTGCTTGGCAAAAAGCAGCCAATGGCTTGCTTAATAAAATCGCCCTTGCGCCAGAGCGTGAAGGTGTAGAAGACTTTGTTCGTACCGTTACGGGTGAAGGAGTGACCGTTGCTCTTGGACACTCAAATGCGACATTTGATGAAGCTAAAAAAGCAGTCGACGCTGGAGCAAGTGTTTGGGTACATGCCTACAACGGAATGCGTGGGTTGACTCACCGTGAGCTCGGTATGGTGGGAGCCATGTATGAGTTGCCACATACTTACGCAGAATTGATTTGTGATGGTCACCATGTGGATCCAAAGGCCTGTGATATTTTGCTCAAACAAAAAGGAACTGAAAATATCGCTCTTATCACAGACTGTATGACAGCTGGTGGCTTGGAAGATGGAGACTACATGTTGGGAGAATTCCCAGTAGTAGTTGCCAATGGAACTGCTCGCCTCAAATCTACAGGCAATTTGGCAGGTTCTATCCTCAAACTCAAAGATGGTTTGAAAAATGTAGTCGAATGGGGCATTGCGAATCCGCATGAAGCAGTCATGATGGCCAGCCTCAACCCAGCAAAATCTGTTCACATCGATGATGTGTGCGGTCAAATCCGTGAAGGTTATGATGCTGACTTTATCGTCCTAGATAAAGATTTGGAATTGGTAGCAACCTACCTAGATGGTGTGAAACGTTATCAAGCCTAAGAAGATAAAAATAGGGGTCAATAAAGGACTCCTATTTTTATTATCAGATGAAAATAATAGGATTAAAGAAATTTCTAATGGGGGAAACAAGCAAAATCCTTTTCTTGTATTAAAAAATTAGATATAATATACGGTACAAAGGAAGTAGTAAGAATGTATCGTGTTATAGAAATGTACGGAGATTTTGAACCGTGGTGGTTCATAGAAGGTTGGGAAGAAGATGTCATCATGAGTCAATCTTTTGACAAGTATTATGATGCTCTAAAATATTATAAATCATGCTGGTTTGCGCTGGAAAAGAAGAATCCTCTTTATAAGAGTCGAAGTGATTTGATGACTATTTTTTGGGATCCTGCCGACCAACGCTGGTGTGATGAGTGCGATGAGTATTTGCAGCAGTACCATTCTTTGGCACTTTTACAGGATGAGCAAGTCATCCCCGATGAAAAGCTACGTCCAGGCTACGAAAAACAAACAGGTCAAGAAAAGCACCGTTCTTGCCGTATGAAATGGAGATAAAAAGTAACTTTTTAAGTTGCTTTTTTTATTTTTTTGCGAATAGTTAGATAAGGAGGGCGGTATGGTACAAGAAATTGCACAGAAAATTATTGCTACTGCGAAAGAAAAGAAGGCCCAGGATATCTATTTTATCCCCAAGGAAAAGTCCTACGAGCTTCACATGCGGGTTGGAGACGAACGGTGTCTCGTTGACTCCTATGAGTTTGATGTTTTAGCTGCTGTGATTAGTCATTTTAAGTTTGTAGCGGGTATGAACGTAGGAGAGAAGAGGCGTAGTCAGCTGGGCTCTTGTGATTATCAGTATGACGAAAAGGTTTCTTCTCTGCGTTTGTCCACCGTGGGAGATTATCGGGGGCATGAGAGTTTGGTCATTCGTTTGTTACACGATGAGGAACAGGAACTGCATTTCTGGTTTCAGGATATGAACGAACTGGGCGAGCAGTACAGGCAACGGGGCCTCTATCTATTTGCAGGTCCAGTCGGCAGTGGTAAGACAACACTGATGCACGAATTGGCCAAGTCTCTCTTTAAAGGACAGCAGGTTATGTCCATTGAAGATCCTGTCGAGATCAAGCAGGAAGACATGCTCCAGTTGCAGTTGAATGAGGCGATTGGCTTGACCTATGAAAATCTCATCAAACTATCTCTCCGACATCGTCCTGACCTCTTGATTATCGGAGAAATTCGGGACAGCGAGACAGCGCGTGCAGTGGTCAGAGCCAGTTTGACAGGTGCAACGGTCTTTTCAACCATTCATGCCAAGAGTATCCAAGGTGTTTATGAACGCCTTCTGGAGTTGGGTGTGACGGAGGAGGAACTAGCAGTTGTTCTGCAAGGCGTCTGCTACCAGAGATTAATCGGGGGAGGAGGAATCGTTGACTTTGCAAACAAAGACTATCAAGAACACCAGCCAACTAGCTGGAATGAGCAGATTGATCAGCTTCTTAGAGATGGACGTATCACAAGTCTTCAGGCTGAAACGGAAAAAATTAGCTACAGCTAAGCAGAAGAAAATCATCACCCTGTTTAACAATCTCTTCTCCAGTGGCTTTCATTTGGTGGAAATTATTTCTTTCTTGGGCAGAAGTGCTTTGCTGGAAAAGGACTATGTGGCCCAGATGCACCAAGGATTGTCTCATGGGAAATCTTTCTCAGAAATGATGAACAGCTTGGGTTTTTCAAGTGCTATTGTGACCCAATTATCTCTAGCTGAAGTGCATGGAAATCTCCACCTGAGTTTGGGAAAGATAGAAGAATATCTGGATAATTTGTCCAAGGTCAAGAAGAAGTTAATCGAAGTGGCGACTTATCCTCTGATTTTGCTGGGATTTCTCCTGCTAATCATGCTGGGGCTCAGGAATTATTTGCTCCCTCAACTGGACAGTAGCAATATCGCCACCCAAATCATTGGCAATCTGCCACAAATATTTCTGGGACTAGTGTTGATTTGCTCTCTGCCTCTACTTTCAGCCTCCACTTTCTACAAAAGAAGTTCCAAGATGCGGGTTTTCTCGATGTTGGCACGGGTTCCCTTTCTAGGAATATTTGTCCAGACCTATCTGACAGCTTATTATGCGCGTGAATGGGGCAATATGATTTCACAGGGGATGGAGCTGACGCAGATTTTTCAGATCATGCAGGAACAAGGCTCCCAGCTCTTTAAAGAAATCGGTCAAGAACTGGCTCAAGCCCTGCAAAATGGCCGTGAATTTTCTCAAACCATAGCGACCTATCCTTTCTTTAAGAAGGAGTTGAGTCTCATCATCGAGTATGGGGAAGTCAAGTCCAAGCTGGGGAGTGAGTTGGAAATCTATGCTGAAAAAACTTGGGAAGCTTTTTTTACCCGAGTTAATCGTACCATGAATCTGGTACAGCCACTGGTTTTTATCTTTGTGGCCCTGATTATCGTTTTACTTTATGCGGCAATGCTTATGCCCATGTATCAAAATATGGAGGTAAATTTTTAAAATGAAAAAATTCATGACAAAACTAAAAAAAGCTAAGGTTAAAGCTTTCACTTTGGTAGAAATGCTAGTCGTCCTTTTAATCATCAGCGTTCTTCTCTTGCTCTTTGTGCCCAATTTGACCAAGCAAAAGGATGCCGTAGATGACAAAGGAAAAGCTGCTGTTGTCAAGGTCGTGGAAAGCCAGGCAGAACTTTATCGTTTGGATAAAAATGATGATGCCAGCCTCAGCAAATTACAAGCGGACGGTCGTATCACTGCTGAGCAAGCCAAAGCTTATAAAGACTACCATGCAAAACAAAAAACAAGCCAAACCGTTGCAGATTAAGGCCTTTACTATGCTGGAAAGTCTCTTGGTTTTGGGACTTGTGAGTATCCTTGCCTTGGGCTTGTCCGGCTCAGTTCAGTCCAGTTTTGCAGCGGTAGAAGAGCAGATTTTCTTTATGGAGTTTGAAGAACTCTATAGGGAAACGCAAAAACGCAGTGTTGCTAGTCAGCAAAAAACCAGTCTGAACTTAGATGGACAGACGATCAGCAATGGCAATCAAAACTTGACCGTTCCAAAAGGAATTCAGGCACCATCAGGACAAAGCATTATATTTGATCGAGCTGGGGGCAATTCGTCCCTGGCTAAGGTTGAATTTCAGACTAGCAAAGGAGCGATTCGCTATCAATTATATCTAGGAAATGGGAAAATTAAACACATTAAGGAAACTAAAAATTAGGGCAGTGATCTTACTAGAAGCAGTAATAGCGCTAGCCATATTTGCCAGCATTGCGACCCTCCTCTTGGGACAAATTCAGAAAAATAGACGAGAAGAGGCAGAAATCTTGCAAAAAGAGGAAGTCTTACGTGTGGCGAAGATGGCCCTGCAGACAGGGCAAAATCAAGTGAAGGTAAATGGAGTGGAGATTCAGGTGTTTTCTAGTGAAAAGGGATTGGAGGTTTACCATGGTTCAGAGAAGTTGCTCGACCTTAAAGAGCAGTAAGGTAAGAGCGTTCACTCTTTTAGAATCTCTGATTGCCCTTATCGTCATTAGCGGAGGCTTACTCCTTTTTCAAGCTATGAGTCAGCTCCTCATTTCAGAAGTTCGTTACCAGCAGCAAAGCGAGCAAAAAGAGTGGCTCTTGTTTGTGGATCAGCTGGAGACGGAGTTAGAGCGTTCGCAGTTCGAAAAGGTGGAAGGCAATCGCATCTACATGAAACAGGATGGTAAGGCTATCGCTATGGGTAAGTCTAAATCGGATGATTTTCGGAAGACTGATAGCAGTGGCCGGGGCTATCAGCCTATGGTTTATGGACTTAAATCCACTCAGATTACAGAGACAAATCACTTGGTTCGCTTTCATTTTCAGTTTCAAAAAGGCTTAGAAAGGGAATTCATCTATCGTGTGGAAAAAGAAAAAGGTTAAGGCAGGCGTTCTCTTATACGCAGTCACCATGGCAGCCATTTTTAGCCTTTTGTTGCAGTTTTATTTGAACCGGCAAGTAGCCCATCACAAAGACTTTGCCCTAAATAAAGAAAAGTTGGCTGCTTTTGCCATGGCCAAGCGAAGCAAAGAGAAGGTTGAGCAAAAAAGTGGGGAACGAGTCTTCAACTTAGGAAAAGTCAGGTATCATAATACGAAAACAGGTTTTGCAACAAGTGTTCGTATGAATAAGGGCAACTATGAATTTCTCTTTCCTCCGATGAAAAACCAAGAAAAGAAAACAGATAAAAGGGAAGAGGTAGCGACTGATTCAAGCAATCAAGCAGGGAAGAAAAAATCAGAAGAAAAGCCTGAAAAGAAAGACAAATCCTAGTCAATTCAACTTCTTTGTGCTAAACTAAAAGCATGAAACATGATTTTAATCACAAAGCAGAAACATTTGATTCGCCTAAAAATATCTTTCTTGTAAATTTGGTTTGTCAAGCAGTTGAAAAACAGATTGCTCTTCTATCAGACAAGGAAATATTGGACTTTGGCGGTGGGACGGGTCTTTTAGCTTTGCCCCTGGCTCAGCAGGCCAAGTCGGTTACCCTTGTAGACATTTCAGAGAAAATGCTGGAGCAAGCCCGTTTGAAAGCAGAGCAACAAGACATCAAGAATATTCAGTTTTTGGAGCAAGATTTACTGGCAAATCCCTTGGAACATCAATTTGACCTGATTGTTGTCAGTCGGGTTCTTCATCATATGCCTGATCTAGATGCGACTCTTGCCATGTTTCACCATCACCTTAGGGAGAATGGACAAGTCCTCATTGCTGATTTTGTCAAGACAGATACCAATCATCATGGTTTTGATTTAGCTGAACTGGAAACCAAGCTCGCCCAGTTTGGTTTTTCAAGAATTGACAGTCAGATCCTCTATAGTGCTGAAGGTCTTTTCCTAGGAAATTACGCAGAACTCTTTTTAACAGTAGCCCAAAAATCACTCGCTGATTAAAGCAGTGATTTTTTCTCTTCAGATGGAAAAAAGGAGGGAAATTTGATAAGATAGGAATATGGATTTTGAAAAAATTGAACAAGCTTATACGTATTTACTAGAGAATGTCCAAGTCATCCAAAGTGATTTGGTGACCAACTTTTATGATGCCTTGGTAGAGCAAAATAGTATCTATCTAGATGGCGAGACCGAGCTAGAGCAGGTCAAGGAGAACAATCAAGCCCTTAAACGCTTAGCGCTTCGCAAGGAAGAGTGGCTCAAGACCTACCAGTTTCTCTTGATGAAGGCAGGACAAACGGAACCTTTACAGGCCAATCACCAGTTTACACCAGATGCCATTGCCCTCCTCTTGGTACTTGTTGTAGAAGAGTTGTTTAAACAAGAGAAAATTAGCATCCTCGAAATAGGTTCTGGTATGGGGATTTTGGGGGCTACTTTCTTGACTTCCCTCTCTAAAAAAGTAGATTACTTGGGAATCGAAGTGGATGACTTGCTGATTGATTTGGCAGCTAGTATGGCAGATGTGATCGGTTTACAAGCTGGTTTTGTCCAAGGAGATGCCGTTCGTCCGCAAATGCTTAAAGAAAGCGACGTGGTCATCAGCGACTTGCCTGTTGGTTATTACCCAGACGATGCCATCGCTTCGCGCTATCAAGTGGCTTCTAGTCAAGAACATACCTATGCCCATCATCTGCTCATGGAGCAAGGCCTCAAGTACCTTAAGTCAGATGGTTATGCTATTTTTCTAGCTCCTAGTGATTTATTGACAAGTCCTCAAAGTGACTTATTAAAAGGGTGGCTCAAAGACGAAGTGAGTCTGGCTGCTATCATCGCTCTGCCAGAGGATATTTTCTCAACTGCAAGCCAAGCTAAAAGTATTTTTGTCTTACAGAAGAAAAGAGATAAAGAAATAGAACCCTTTGTCTATCCTCTTACTAGCTTGCAAGATCCGTCAGTTTTGTTGACCTTTAAAGAAAATTTTCAAAATTGGAGCAAAGGTACTGAAATATAAAAGAGATTTTGTTATAATAGATGAAAACGCTTAAAAAGAGGTATCATCTTATGACAAAAACAATTGCAATCAATGCAGGAAGTTCAAGCTTGAAATGGCAACTTTATCAAATGCCTGAGGAAAAAGTTTTGGCTAAAGGCTTGATTGAACGTATTGGATTGAAAGATTCAATTTCAACAGTAAAATTTGACGGTCGTTCGGAGCAACAAATTCTTGATATTGAAGACCATACACAAGCCGTTAAAATTTTATTGGATGACTTGATTCGTTTTGACATTATCAAAGGGTACGACGAAATTACAGGTGTCGGCCACCGCGTCGTTGCAGGTGGTGAATATTTCAAGGAATCAACAGTTGTTGAGGGAGATGTGATAGAAAAAGTTGAGGAATTGGGACTCTTGGCTCCTCTTCACAATCCAGCTAACGCAGCTGGAATTCGCGCATTTAAGGAATTGCTTCCAGATATTACCAGTGTTGTTGTATTTGATACTTCATTCCACACAACCATGCCAGAGAAGGCTTATCGCTATCCTCTACCAACTAAATACTACACAGAAAACAAGGTTCGTAAATACGGTGCTCATGGTACAAGCCACCAGTTTGTCGCAGGAGAAGCAGCGAAACTTTTGGGCCGTCCTCTAGAAGATTTGAAATTGATTACCTGCCATATTGGTAACGGGGCTTCTATCACAGCTGTTAAGGGTGGGAAGTCTGTGGATACTTCTATGGGATTCACACCACTCGGCGGTGTGATGATGGGAACTCGTACAGGGGATATTGACCCTGCTATCATCCCTTATCTCATGCAATATACAGAGGATTTCAATACCCCAGAAGATATTAGTCGTGTTCTCAATCGTGAATCAGGGCTCATGGGAGTTTCTGGTCAGTCAAGCGATATGCGTGATGTGATTGCTGCCATGGAAGCAGGAGACCATGATGCGACTTTGGCTTATGAAATGTATGTTGATCGTATCCAAAAACATATCGGCCAGTACCTTGCAGTCCTAAATGGAGCAGATGCGATTATCTTCACAGCAGGTATCGGTGAAAATGCAGTAGATTTCCGTGAGGATGTCATTTCAGGTATCTCTTGGTTTGGTTGTGATGTAGATCCAGAAAAGAATGTCTTTGGCGTAACGGGAGACATCTCAACGGATGCAGCGAAAATCCGTGTCTTGGTTATTCCAACAGATGAAGAATTGGTGATTGCACGCGATGTTGAGCGCTTGAAAAAATAAGTAAATGCACATAAAATTTGATTGTAGAAAGAAGTTGGGGAAGAGATTTTCCAGCTTTTTTTATGCAGAAAATGTCTAAAACCTTGCTGTTATTGGCTTTTTCAAAAAATATGGTATAATAGTAGTAATTTAATAGATGGAGTTGAGTTTTGAAGAAAAGCTTTCGTGTAAAAAGAGAGAAAGATTTTAAGGCGATTTTCAAGGACGGAACAAGTTTTGCCAATCGAAAATTTGTTGTCTACCAATTGGAAAACCAGCAAAACCATTTTCGAGTAGGACTGTCCGTCAGCAAAAAGCTGGGGAATGCAGTTACCAGAAATCAAATTAAGAGACGAATCCGACACATTCTACAAAGTGTAAAAGGGAGTTTAGTAGAGCATGTTGATTTTGTCGTGATTGCCCGAAAAGGGGTGGAAACCTTGGAATATGCAGAGATGGAGAAAAATCTACTCCACGTATTAAAGTTATCAAAGATTTACCAGGAAGGAAATGGGAGTGAAAAAGAAACTACAGTTGACTAGTTTGTTGGGCTTGTCCTTGTTTATCATGACAGCCTGTGCAACAAATGGTACAGCTAGCGATATAACAGCAGATTCGACAGACTTTTGGAGCAAATTCGTCTATTTTTTTGCTGAAATTATCCGCTTTTTGTCCTTTGACATTAGTATCGGAGTGGGGATTATCCTCTTCACAATCTTGATTCGGACGATTCTATTACCGGTCTTTCAGACACAGATGGTTGCCTCTAGAAAAATGCAAGAGGCTCAACCACGCATCAAGGCTTTGCGAGAGCAATATTCGGGTCGTGATATGGAAAGTAGAACCCAGCTAGACCAGGAGATGCGCAAGGTTTATAAAGAGTTAGGGATCAAGCATTCATCCTCTCTCTGGCCGATTTTAATACAAATGCCGGTTCTCTTGGCACTCTTTCAAGCCTTGAGTCGAGTAGACTTTTTGAAAACGGGTCACTTTTTATGGATTAATTTAGGAGGAGTAGATACAAGTTTTGTCCTTCCGATTTTGGCAGCAGTCTTTACTTTCTTGAGTAGCTGGTTATCGAATAAAGCTTTATCTGAAAAAAGTGGAGCTACGACAGGGATGATGTATGGTATGCCTGTATTGATTTTTATTTTTGCCATCTCCGCCCCAAGTGGTGTAGCCTTGTACTGGGCTGTGTCCAATGCTTACCAAGTTCTGCAAACCTATTTCTTGAACAATCCTTTCAAGATTATTGCTGAAAGAGAAGCAGTGGCGCAAGCAGAAAAAGATTTAGAAGGTAAGAAGAGAAAAGCCTTGAAAAAAGCACAGAAAAAGAAAAAATAAGGAGGAATCTTGTAATGGTATTATTTACAGGTTCAACGGTTGAAGAAGCAATCCAAAAAGGATTGAAAGAATTAGACATTCCAAGAATGAAGGCCCACATCAAGGTTGTTTCGAAAGAGAAAAAAGGATTCTTAGGCTTGTTTGGTAAGAAGCCAGCTCAAGTTGATATCGAAGCGATTAGTGAAACGACAGTGATCAAAGCCAATCAGCAGGCCGTCAAGGGTGTTCCAAAAGAAGTTAATGAAAAAAATGAACCAGTGAAAACCGTCAGCGAAGCAACTGTTGATTTGGGGCATGTAGTGGAAGCCATCAAGAAGATTGAAGAAGAAGGTCAAGGTGTCTCTGAAGAGGTCAAGGCTGAAATCCTGAAAAATGAAAAGCATGCCAGCACGATTTTGGAAGAAACAGGTCATATTTCAATTTTAAATGAACTTCAAGCAGAAGATGTTATTGAGGAAGTGGAATCTGCTCCGGAAAAAGAAACTGAAACGCAGGAAGCAGCAAGCCAATCGTTGGAAGACTTGGGCTTAAAAGTAGAGCCAAGTTATGATATCGAACAAGTGGCAACTGAAGTAGCTAACTACGTTCAAACCATTGTAGATGATATGGATGTTGAAGGGACGATTTCGAGCGACTACAATCGCCGTACCATTAATCTTCAAATTGACACTAATGAACCAGGTCGTATTATCGGCTACCACGGAAAAGTCTTGAAAGCTCTTCAACTGTTAGCGCAAAATTACCTTTATAATCGCTATTCAAGAACCTTCTACATCACAATCAATGTCAATGATTACGTTGAACACCGTGCAGAAGTCTTACAAACCTACGCTCAAAAATTGGCGACTCGCGTTTTAGAAGAAGGACGTAGCCAGCAAACAGATCCAATGTCAAATAGCGAACGCAAGATTATCCATCGCATTATTTCACGCATGGATGGCGTAACGAGTTACTCTGAGGGTGATGAGCCAAATCGCTATGTTGTCGTAGATGCAGAATAAACAAAGCAAAATCAGGTTCGTCCTGATTTTTTGCTAGGAAAGGAAAGATTCAGATATGCTGAAAGCAGTTAGAGAATACCTATCATTTGCAGGGGTCCAGTATCGTAATCCTGATAAAGCTGGCGATGAAAGAGAAAAGATGCTGGACTTGCGGCAAAAAGGCCAAGAGGCTCGGAAGTCTTTTACAGAACTGGCCAAAACCTTTCAAGCTAGTCATCCAGAATGGCAATTGCAACAGACTAGTCAGTGGATGAACCAAGCGCAGCGTTTGCGACCGCATTTCTGGGTTTATCTACAGAGAGATGGACAAGTGACAGAACCTATGATGGCTCTTCGTTTGTATGGAACACCTGCTGACTTTGGGATTTCTTTAGAGGTCAGTTTCATCGAGCGTAAGAAAGACGAACAGACCTTAGGCAAGCAAGCCAAGGTTTTAGAAATTCCAGTGGTAGAAGGAATTTATTATCTAGTCTACTCAAATGGGGAAAGTCATAAGATGGAGGCTACTGAGGAGAACCGTCGTACTTTACGCGAGAAGGTGAGAAGTCAGAAAGCCCGAAAAGTCTTAGTCAAGTCAGATGTTTCCCTCATTGAAAATCAGTCAGTAGAAGCGATATTGGAGAAGCTAGAAGACGCTTATACTCGCTTGCTTCCGTACTATGAAGTGACGAGGGAATAGACAAATCAAACGGGTTAGATGAACACAAATTGTTTTATTGCTATTCCATGCATTTTTTCATATAATAGTAAAATAGGATGTGTGATTCATTAATCACCTCAAAGAGAAAGGAAATTCTATGTCAAATCTATCTGTTAATGCAATTCGTTTTCTAGGTATTGACGCCATCAACAAAGCAAACTCAGGTCACCCAGGGGTGGTTATGGGGGCTGCTCCAATGGCCTATAGCCTCTTTACAAAACAACTTCGTATCAATCCAGCCCAACCAAACTGGATCAACCGCGACCGCTTTATTCTTTCAGCAGGACACGGATCTATGCTTCTCTATGCCCTTCTTCACCTTTCTGGTTTTGAAGATGTTAGCATGGATGAAATCAAGAGTTTCCGCCAATGGGGTTCTAAAACACCTGGTCACCCAGAATTTGGTCATACAGCAGGGGTTGACGCTACAACTGGTCCTCTAGGACAAGGGATCTCTACTGCTACTGGTTTTGCCCAAGCAGAACGTTTCCTTGCGGCGAAGTATAACCGTGAAGGCTTCAATATCTTTGACCACTATACTTATGTGATCTGTGGAGACGGAGACTTGATGGAAGGTGTCTCCAGTGAGGCAGCTTCATACGCAGGCTTGCAAAAACTCGACAAGTTGGTGGTTCTTTATGATTCAAATGACATCAACTTGGATGGTGAGACAAAGGATTCCTTTACAGAAAGTGTTCGTGACCGTTACAATGCCTATGGTTGGCATACAGCCTTGGTTGAAGATGGAACAGACTTGGAAGCAATCCATGCGGCTATCGAAGCAGCTAAAGCTTCAGGAAAACCATCTTTGATTGAAGTGAAGACTGTGATTGGATACGGTTCTCCAAACAAACAAGGAACCAATGCTGTACACGGTGCTCCTCTTGGTGCGGACGAAACTGCAGCAACTCGTCAAGCCCTCGGTTGGGACTATGAACCATTTGAAATTCCAGAACAAGTTTATGCTGATTTCAAGGAAAATGTTGCAGACCGTGGTGCATCAGCCTATGAAGCATGGACAAAACTAGTCGCTGACTATAAAGAAGCGTATCCAGAACTGGCTGCAGAAGTAGAAGCTATTATCGACGGACGTGATCCAGTTAAAGTGACTCCAGCAGACTTCCCAGCCTTAGAAAATGGTTTCTCTCAAGCAACTCGTAATTCAAGTCAGGATGCTTTGAATGTTGTCGCTGCTAAGTTGCCAACTTTCCTAGGTGGATCAGCTGACCTCGCTCACTCAAACATGACTTATATCAAAACGGATGGACTTCAAGACGACGCTAATCGCTTGAACCGCAACATTCAGTTTGGTGTTCGTGAATTTGCTATGGGAACGATTTTGAACGGGATGGCCCTTCACGGTGGACTTCGTGTATACGGTGGTACTTTCTTCGTTTTCTCTGACTATGTGAAAGCAGCTGTCCGCTTGTCAGCCTTGCAAGGACTTCCAGTGACTTATGTCTTTACCCACGATTCAATCGCAGTTGGGGAAGATGGTCCAACTCACGAACCAGTTGAACACTTAGCAGGTCTTCGTGCTATGCCAAATCTCAATGTTTTCCGCCCAGCAGATGCGCGTGAAACTCAAGCAGCTTGGTATCTTGCCGTGACAAGCGAAAAAACACCAACTGCCCTTGTCTTGACACGTCAAAATTTGACTGTCGAAGAGGGAACAGACTTTGACAAAGTTGCGAAAGGTGCCTATGTCGTCTATGAAAATGCAGCAGACTTTGATACGATTTTGATTGCAACAGGTTCAGAGGTGAATTTGGCGGTCGCAGCTGCCAAAGAATTGGCTAGTCAAGGCGAAAAAGTCCGCGTAGTCAGCATGCCATCTACAGATGTCTTTGATAAACAAGATGCAGCATACAAGGAAGAAATCCTTCCAAATGCAGTTCGCCGTCGTGTTGCAGTCGAAATGGGTGCAACTCAAAACTGGTACAAATATGTTGGTCTTGATGGTGCAGTTCTCGGTATTGATACTTTCGGAGCATCTGCCCCAGCACCAAAAGTATTAGCAGAGTACGGATTTACGGTAGAGAATCTAGTCAAAGTCGTTCAAAACTTGAAATAATCACAAAAATCAGAGTGAAAACTCTGATTTTTTATAACCATAAAAACAAGGTACAACCTTGTAAAAGTAGCTGAAATTTGATATAGTAGTCCTATGTAAAATACAAAGGAGAAAATAATGAATCCAAATATTACTTTTTTAATCATGCTTGTAGGTATGATGGCCTTGATGTTCTTTATGCAACGTTCTCAAAAGAAACAAGCTCAAAAGCGTATGGAAAGCTTAAATAAACTTCAAAAAGGCTATGAAGTTATTACAATTGGCGGCCTTTACGGAACAGTGGATGAAGTAGACACTGAGAAGAGAACAATCGTACTTGATGTAGATGGCGTTTATTTGACTTTTGAATTGGCTGCTATCAAGACCGTTTTGCCACTCAAAGAAGCTGTGACACCAGAAGGAACAGTTGTTGACGAAGGCGGAGCAATCGAAGAATAAAACGGGACCTGTCACTCCCGTTTTTCTATGAAGTAAGAGGAAAAGGGATGAGAAAAATAGTATTTGTGTGCTTAGGAAACATCTGCCGTAGCCCCATGGCAGAGTTTGTAATGAAATCCATGACGAGCGATTACCAGGTTGAGAGTCGTGCGACTTCATCTTGGGAACATGGTAATCCGATTCATAAGGGAACGCAGGGGATTTTCCGGCAGTATCAGATTCCTTATGACAAAGACAAAACATCACTCCAGATTCGTAGAGAAGATTTTGAATCGTTTGATTACATTATCGGTATGGATGCTTCAAACGTTTCAGATCTGCGTCAAATGTGTCCTCAGGAATTGCAACATAAGATCTACCCTTTTGCATCTGAAAGTGTTCCAGATCCTTGGTATACAGGAGATTTTGAGGAAACCTATGCTCGCATCACAAGTGGATGTCGAAGCTGGCTAGATCGATTAGAAAATGAGAGTGACAATGGAAAAGCTTAAACAAATCTATGAAAAGTATAGAGTTTACCTAACTCGCCCTAGGCTAGAGTTCATTGCAGTAGTCGTAATTGCACTCTGTGCCCTTTCAGTATTTCTACTAAATACACCTAAAAAGGGTGCCCTGACACTTGATGGCGGTGCCCTTGTTTATGATGGTACCCTGGTACGAGGAAAAATGAATGGCCAAGGCACTCTGACCTTTGAAAATGGAGACCAATATACAGGTGATTTCAATAATGGAGCCTTTAATGGAAAAGGGACTTTCCAATCAAAAGATGGCTGGAAATACGAAGGTGATTTTGTAAATGGTCAGGCTGAAGGTCAAGGGAAGTTGACTACAGAGCAAGAGGTTGTTTATGAAGGGACCTTTAAACAAGGCGTTTTTCAGCAAAAACAGTAGTCTCCAAGTTAGGAGACTATTTTTAAAACCAAAATAGAAAACGCTTTCTTGCCTTGAATTCGATAAATAGCTATCAACTAGAGAAAACTTTGTGAAATAAAAAAATATTTTTCATAATTTCACAATCGTCCAGTCAAAACTCTATTGTACGGGTTAATTGAGAAAAAGTTCACAAACTTAGAAAAATTCTTTGTGAAATACTTATGAAACTGTTTACAAAGCATAAAAAAAGAGTTATAATAAACTTGTGAAAAAATTAACAAAGGATAATATCCTTAAAGGCTATGGAGGATAATATGGCTGATAAAAAAACAGTAACACCAGAGGAAAAACAACTTGCTGCTGAAAAGCATGTCGACGGTCTCGTGAAAAAAGCCTTGGTTGCGCTTGATGAAATGCGCAAGTTGAATCAAGAGCAAGTTGACTACATCGTAGCAAAAGCGTCTGTTGCAGCACTTGACGCGCATGGTATCCTTGCACAACACGCAGTTGAAGAAACTGGTCGTGGTGTATTTGAAGATAAGGCGACAAAAAATCTATTTGCCTGTGAACACGTAGTGAACAATATGCGTGGAGTTAAAACAGCTGGAGTTATCGAAGATGATCCAATTACAGGTTTGACGAAGATTGCGGAGCCAGTCGGAGTTATTTGTGGTATCACTCCAACAACAAACCCAACTTCAACAGCAATTTTTAAATCATTGATTGCCTTGAAGACACGTAACCCAATCGTTTTCGCCTTCCACCCATCAGCTCAAGAATCTTCTGCTCATGCTGCACAAATCGTTCGTGATGCAGCCATAGCAGCCGGTGCACCTGAAAACTGTGTTCAATGGATTACAGAGCCATCTATGGAAGCAACTGGAGCACTTATGAACCATGAAGGTGTTGCGACTATCCTCGCAACTGGTGGGAATGCTATGGTTAAAGCTGCATACTCATGTGGAAAACCAGCTCTTGGGGTAGGTGCCGGAAACGTTCCTGCCTATGTAGAAAAATCTGCTGACCTTCGCCAAGCTGCTCATGATATCGTTATGTCTAAATCATTTGATAATGGGATGGTCTGTGCATCAGAACAAGCGGTTATCATTGATAAGGAAGTATATGACGAATTTGTAGAAGAATTCAAATCATACCATACTTACTTTGTCAACAAGAAAGAAAAAGCGCTTTTGGAAGAATTCTGTTTTGGTGCAAAAGCTAACAGCAAGAACTGCGCCGGTGCTAAACTAAACGCAAACATCGTTGGTAAACCAGCAGCATGGATTGCTGAACAAGCAGGATTTAGCGTTCCAGAGGGGACAAACATCTTGGCTGCTGAATGTGCAGAAGTTGGAATTAAAGAACCATTGACTCGTGAAAAATTATCACCTGTTATTGCAGTTTTGAAAGCTGAAGATACTGAAGATGGACTTAAAAAAGCTCGTCAAATGGTTGAATTTAATGGTCTAGGACACTCAGCTGCTATCCATACAAAAGACGAAGCTCTTGCAAAACGTTTCGGTACGGAAATAAAGGCAATGCGTATTATCTGGAACTCTCCATCTACCTTTGGTGGTATCGGTGATGTATACAACGCCTTCATTCCATCATTAACACTTGGATGTGGTTCATATGGACACAACTCAGTCGGTGATAACGTAAGTGCGATCAACCTTCTAAACATCAAGAAAGTAGGAAAACGTAGAAATAATATGCAATGGTTTAAAGTTCCTTCAAAAATCTACTTCGAACGTAACTCAATCCAATACCTTCAAACTTGCGAAGGTATCGAACGTGTCATGATTGTTACCGATAAATCAATTGAAAAACTCGGTTTTGTACAACGTGTGATTGACCAATTGAATCTTCGTAAAAACAAAGTCACGATTCAAGTCTTCTCAGATGTTGAACCAGATCCAGATATCACAACAGTTCGTCGTGGTGTTGAAGTAATGCGTTCGTTTGAACCAGACACTATCATTGCCCTTGGTGGTGGTTCACCAATGGATGCAGCTAAAGGTATGTGGATGTTCTATGAACAGCCAGACGTTGACTTCGGTGACCTCGTTCAAAAATTCATGGATATCCGCAAACGTGCCTTCAAATTCCCATCACTTGGTAAGAAAGCACAATATATCGGTATTCCAACAACATCTGGTACAGGTTCAGAAGTAACACCGTTTGCAGTTATCTCTGACAAGGCAAACAACCGGAAATACCCAATCACTGACTACGCTTTGACACCAACCATTGCAATTGTTGACCCTGCTTTGGTAGAATCTGTTCCAGCATTTATTGCTGCTGACACAGGTATGGATGTCTTGACACACGCAACTGAAGCTTATACTTCTAACTTTGCCAATGACTATACAGATGGTATTGCTCTTCAAACCATCAAGTTAGTCTTCAAATACTTGGAAAAATCTGTAAAAACAGCTGACCCAGAAGCCCGTGAAAAGATGCATAATGCCTCTACAATGGCTGGTATGGCCTTTGCAAATGCCTTCCTTGGAATGAGTCACTCAATGGCGCATAAGATTGGTGCTGTTCACCACACCATTCACGGACGTACAAATGCTATTTTACTTCCTTATGTTATCCGTTATAATGGAACTCGTCCATCTAAAACTACAACATGGCCTAAGTACAATTACTGGAAAGCTGATGAAAAATTCCAAGATATCGCTCGTATGCTAGGTCTTCCTTGCTCAACACCAGAAGAAGCGGTTGAAGCTTATGCCAAAGCAGTTTACGATCTTGGTGAAGCAGTTGGAATCACAATGAACTTCAAAGGCTTTGGTATCGATGAAAAAACTTGGAAAGACAGCTTGCATGAGATTGCCTTACTTGCTTACGAAGATCAATGTTCACCTGCAAACCCACGCTTGCCGATGGTAGCTGACATGGAAGAAATCATGGCAGATGCTTACTATGGTTATGCAGAACGTCCAGGACGTCGTAAATAATCGTTTATCAGCCTAGAGGCAGGAGTTATCCTGTCTCTTTTTTGTACATTTTCTTGAAAAATGTTATAATAAGTGTATATATTTGTTTGACTATCAAAGTTTTTGTATTGAGCCGAGGGAGAAATGTAAGAGATGAATGATTTAGGGGAAAAGATAAGACTCCTTAGAGAGGAGAAAGGTCTTAGTCGTCCAGTTTTTTGTGGAGATGAGTCAGAGTTATCCGTTCGTCAGTTGGTACGCATTGAAAAAGGAGAATTTCGTCCTACTATAAAAACACTAGAATACATTGCAGATAAGCTAGACATCCCATCCTATGCCTTGATGCCAGACTATAAGGAATTACCGAAGCGTTATCAAGAATTAAAGTACTTTCTTCTTCATCATCCTGACTATGGAGACAAAGAGTTGCAAGAGCAGAAGGAAGAATATTTTGATGAGATTTTTGAATGTTTTTATGATGATTTGCCACGTGATGAGAAAGTGGTAGTGGATTGTCTTCAAGCTATAGATGAGGTGAGGGCGACTAGTAATTCCTTATACGGAAGTAGTGTGATTGAGGGTGGTCTTCAAGACTTACTATCCAGAGATGTATACAGGGCTGAGGAATTGTTGAAATTGAGACTGTATTTCAACTGTCAGTTAATGGATGGTTTAAATGTGGGTGAGATAAAAAAATCTGAGCATGAAACCATTCTTTGTTTTCATGACAAACTAATTTCTCAGGTTGATAAGATAGAGTTCGATTGTTTGGACTTGCTTAGAGATTCCTTGTTAGCTTCTTTAGCTTGTATAGAAATTATGGGGCTGTTTCATTATTTTAAGAGAGCAGTTGAGACCTTAAATAAAATAGGACAGAAAACACGAGATTTTCAAAAACAACCAATTGTCTTGATGGTGGAGTGGAAATATTATATTCAGATGGATTATGAAACAGCCAAACAAAAGTATGAAGAAGCAAAAATGATGGCAAGGATGTTTGGTAATGAGCAGTTACTAATTAGTTTAGACAATGAATGGGCTGAGGACCTAAAAAGATATTGTTAAATTGTTTATAGGAGTGACATTTCTGTCATTGGAGGAATGTCGCTTTTTTGTTACAATAAATTCGAAAAAAGAAGGAATTTTTTTTGAATCTGATTCTGTTAGATTAATTTATATTAGCATTGTTTATTGTAGTTTGTAACGGTTCACGATATCACAAGTGATTAAAGGAGATTGTAATGTCCATTTTATCCATTAAAAATATTTCAAAATTTTACGTTTTGGATGGGAATAATAAAGAGCAGGCTCTAAGGAATATTAACCTACAGATTGCTGAAGGGAAAATCACTGCGATTTATGGTCCGTCAGGATGTGGAAAAACCAGTCTATTAAATATTATCAGCGGTTTAGATAGGGAGTACGAGGGAATTTTAGACTTTAAAGGAGAGTCTCTCAAGGAATTGTCAGAGGTTGAATTGACGCAATTTCGCAAAGACAACATTGGGTTTGTCTTTCAAAACTTCAATCTCATCCCCCATCAATCTGTTTTGGATAATGTTAAGTTGCCTCTCTATGTCAAAGATTTATCGGATAAAGAAATGACAAGAATAGCCCAAGAACAACTTCATAATTTAGGGATGGAGCCTTTTATGGCTAAGAATGTTAAACAGCTCTCTGGTGGACAAAAACAACGTGTAGCCATTGCGCGTGCTCTGGTAAACCAACCAGATATGATTGTAGCTGATGAACCAACTGGATCGCTCGATTCTCAATCTCAAGAGATGGTTTTAGAAGTGTTCAAAAATTTGGCCCAAGCTGGGAAAACAGTACTGATTGTTACTCATAACCCAGAGGTTACTGAATATGCAGATGTGATTATCAAAATGAAGGATGGTGAAGTCGTTGAAGAAGTCAAAAAATAAAGGATTGTCCTTTAAAAACAAATTCAAACTTTCTTTAAGTAACTTTTTGGAAAGAAAGTGGCGTAACTTGCTGATTGCAGTAGCGACCTCGATTGGTTTTGTAGGTGTATTGGTTTCGTTTGGGTTAGGAAATGCCTTGATTTCGATGATTGATGAAAATACCAACGGGGGGAAGCTCCCTTCCCAAGTTCAGATTGCGCTGAATTCTAGTGTTGCTGGCAGAGGTTTTTTGAACCAAGATGATAAGAACTATATCGTGGATACGATTGGGAAAGAAAATATTAAATATCTAGAAAGTCCTTTTGGCATGACCATGTCAAAGATTAGCATAGACGGACACGAAGTAGAATTTAGCCAATCTATGCCTTCTTATGCTCAAGTCGTGAGTTTGTATGAAGATACAAGTATTTCTGTTAGTAGCAATGAAAAAGAAAAAGTGTTAGCAGGCACTCTTTATACGGATGTTAACGAGCAGGGATTGACGATTCCGATGAGTTTGCTCAAAAATTGGAATGAACAAACAGGGGAAAATCTGACAGCTAGTGATGTTATTGGCAAGCCAGTTTCAGCAACCATTGTAGAAAATGCTGCTGAAGGTAGCAAGTTGGCAGGTTTTCAAACTCATATTGTGCGTGTCATCAATGACGAAGATGATGCAGAGGATAGCAATAGTTTCATGGCTTCCAACCAGATGGAAACTATTTTAAAAGAAGCTGAATTTACAAAGGCTGTATCCTATTTTATTCTGGAACTTAAAGATCCTTCTCGTACGAAAACAGTAATAGAAGAATTGCAGAAAAATAAGAAGTATACAGTTCTTTCTCAACAGGCCGTTCTTGATATTGTGATTACCTTTATTCGTGTCATTCAGGGATTACTGATTGTGCTTTCTTCACAAGCGATTGTGGTGGCAGCAGTTATGATAGGGATCATTATTTACATCAATATCATGCAACGTTCTAAGGAAATTGGTGTCATGAAGACGGTTGGCTATCAAAATAGAGATGTGAAAGGAATCTTTATCTACGAAGCACTTTGGATTGTAGGGATCGCCTTGCTAATAGCCTTTATCATTGCACAAGGACTAGGAAGCCTATCGAATATTATTGTCCACCATTTCTATCCGTCTATCTCTAAAGTTTTTGAATTAAATCTTCTCTCCGTTTCAGGAACTCTTATTTTTGCTTTGTTTCTTGGCTATATTTCAGCCTACTTCCCAGCACGTAAGATTAGTAAAATGGATTCAGTGGAATCCTTACGCTATGAGTAGGGAAAGAAGTTTATCAAAAAGAAACTGACAGAGAAAATCAACGCCCGTACTTGCAATTAAACTCAAATAGTTATATAATAGGTGTGTTGAAAGGTGATTTGTAGTGATTCAAGTTACTCTTTTCACAATAAAATTTTCATGATTTTCATAAGGAGGAAATCACTAATGGTAGTTAAAGTTGGTATTAACGGTTTCGGACGTATCGGTCGTCTTGCTTTCCGCCGTATCCAAAACGTAGAAGGTGTTGAAGTTACTCGCATCAACGACCTTACAGATCCAGTGATGCTTGCACACTTGTTGAAATACGATACAACTCAAGGTCGTTTCGACGGTACTGTAGAAGTTAAAGAAGGCGGATTTGAAGTTAACGGTAAATTCGTTAAAGTTTCTGCTGAACGTGATCCAGAACAAATCGACTGGGCTAACGACGGTGTAGAAATCGTTCTTGAAGCAACTGGTTTCTTTGCTACTAAAGCAGCTGCTGAAAAACACTTGCACGCTGGTGGTGCTAAGAAAGTTGTTATCACTGCTCCTGGTGGATCAGATGTTAAAACAGTTGTATTTAACACTAACCATGATATTCTTGATGGTACTGAAACAGTTATCTCAGGTGCTTCATGTACTACAAACTGTTTGGCTCCAATGGCTAAAGCTCTTCATGACAACTTCGGTATCGTTGAAGGTTTGATGACTACTATCCACGGTTACACTGGTGACCAAATGGTTCTTGATGGACCACACCGTAAAGGTGACCTTCGCCGTGCTCGTGCTGCTGCAGCTAACATCGTTCCTAACTCAACTGGTGCTGCTAAAGCAATCGGTTTGGTTATCCCTGAATTGAACGGTAAATTGGATGGAGCTGCTCAACGTGTTCCTGTTCCAACAGGTTCTGTAACTGAATTGGTAGCAGTTCTTGATAAGAACGTTACTGTTGATGAAGTAAACGCAGCTATGAAAGCAGCTTCTAACGAATCATACGGTTACACTGAAGATCCAATCGTATCTTCTGATATCGTAGGTATGTCATTCGGTTCATTGTTTGACGCAACTCAAACTAAAGTTCTTGACGTTGACGGTAAACAATTGGTTAAAGTTGTTTCATGGTATGACAACGAAATGTCTTACACTTCACAACTTGTTCGTACTCTTGAATATTTTGCAAAAATCGCTAAATAATTCTTGAGTCGATAAAAAAGCAAGGCTTTCTGGCCTTGCTTTTTTTGTATATATAAGAATAGATGATAATGTCATCCATTCTTTTTTAATTCTTTTTCAAAAGTATCCGATAGAACAGTGAAACTCAATTTTTCTAAGGTGAGTGGATGGGTAAAAGAAAGGCGAAAGGCGTGAAGCATAAGCCGGCTTGCTTTTGATTTACTATTATAGAGAGGGTCGCCCAAGATAGGATGCTTGTGATGAGAGAGGTGAACACGAATCTGATGCGTTCGACCGGTCTTTAGCTTGCAACGAACAAGAGCTGTTTTGTTTGGGAATTGCTTTAATCGATTGATATGCGTTTCAGCATATTGCCCATTTTTGGGATCTACTACTCGTTTTCTGCGATCATGTCGATCACGGCCAATTTTATCTCGAAAGATAAGTTCTTTACTCTCTACTCGTTCTTCTACGAGTGCCCAGTACTCGCGAGCGATGTCTTTTTTCTCCAACAAGCGATTGAGGATGGGCAGGATAAAAGGATTTTTAGCAAAAAGCACTAGTCCACTGGTTTCCATATCTAGACGATGAACGACATAGCAAGTTTGCCCAACGTAGGCAGAGACATGGTTGAGAAGGGCGATCTCCTTGGGTTGATTCCCATGCGTTTTCATTCCTTCTGGTTTGTTGACGATAATAAGATGTTGGTCTTGATAAACTTCTTGAACGAGGTCTGGATTTCCCCAAAGGATTTCTTTGGGGGGATAATCTTCCTCGTCAAAAGTCAATTGGCAAATATCCCCTGCTTTGACTATCTCGTTCCAGTGAACTTCTTCGTGGTTAATTAAGATGTTCTTCTTGGTTCTCAAAAAATGACGGATTTTTCTAGGGATGAGGAGTTGTTCCTCTAGAAATTGTTTGACCGTCATTTGAGGCAAGGCTTCGGGTAATGTAAATGTGAATTGCATACAGATATTGTAACAAAAAAAGTCCTATTTGGATAGGGAGTAGCTAAATTCTTGAGTTACTATGGTGAAGATGATAAAATAAACGCATGAAATTAGATAAATTATTTGAGAAGTTTCTTTCTCTCTTTAAAAAAGAAACGAATGAATCCACGGAGTCTGATTCGACTAGCATGCGTCGTTCTCGGAGCGATAGAAAAAAATTGTCCCAAGTAGGGCCAATTCGGAAATTTTGGCGTCGTTATCATCTGACAAAGATCGTCATCATTTTAGGGTTAAGTGCAGGTTTGCTAGTAGGAACCTACCTATTTGCGATAGCCAAGTCTACCAATGTCAATGACTTGCAAAATGCCTTGAAAACGCGAACTCTGATTTTTGACCGCGAAGAAAAAGAGGCAGGAGCCCTATCAGGTCAAAAGGGAACCTATGTTGAACTGACAGATATCAGTAAAGACTTGCAAAATGCTGTCGTCGCGACAGAGGACCGTTCCTTTTATAAAAATGATGGGGTTAACTACGGTCGTTTCTTTCTAGCCATCCTTACAGCGGGTCGTTCTGGAGGGGGGTCCACCATCACTCAACAGTTGGCAAAAAATGCCTATCTTTCTCAGGACCAGACCGTTGAACGGAAGGCCAAGGAGTTTTTCCTTGCCTTAGAGTTGACCAAGAAATACAGTAAGGAGCAAATCCTTACTATGTACCTCAATAACGCCTATTTTGGAAATGGGGTATGGGGGGTTGAAGATGCAAGTAAGAAATATTTCGGTGTATCGGCTTCACAACTAACGCTTGATCAGGCGGCAACTCTAGCAGGGATGCTCAAGGGGCCAGAATTGTATAATCCATTAAATTCTGTTGAAACTTCAACCAACCGTAGGGATACTGTTTTGCAAAATATGGTTGCAGCGGGTTATATTGATAAAAATCAAGAGACCGAAGCAGCTGGAGCAGATATGGCTTCTCAACTGCAAGATAAGTATGAAGGGAAGATTTCGGATTATCGTTACCCGTCCTATTTTGATGCAGTTGTCAACGAAGCAGTTTCCAAGTACAATCTCACAGAAGAGGAAATTGTCAACAACGGCTATCGAATCTATACAGAACTTGACCAAAACTACCAAGCCAACATGCAGGTTGTTTACGAAAATACCTCACTATTTCCAAAGGCAGAAGACGGAACACATGCTGAATCAGGTAGTGTTGCTTTAGAGCCTAAAACAGGTGGGGTGCGTAGCGTTGTTGGTAGCGTAGCTGGCGATGACAAACCAGGCTTCCGCAATTTCAACTATGCCACTCAGTCTAAGCGTAGCCCAGGCTCAACTATCAAACCTTTAGTGGTTTATACGCCTGCAGTAGAAGCAGGATGGGCCTTAAACAAGCAACTGGATAATCATACGATGCAGTACGATAGTTATCAAGTAGACAATTATGCAGGGATTAAGACTTCTCCTGAAGTGCCTATGTATCAGGCTTTGGCGGAATCACTCAATTTACCGGCAGTTGCGACTGTAAATGCATTAGGTATTGACAAAGCTTTTGACGCTGGGGAGAGATTTGGCCTGAATATGGAAAATGTTGATCGAGTTCTTGGAGTCGCTCTCGGTGGAGGTGTAGAGACGAATCCCCTCCAGATGGCACAAGCCTATGCAACCTTTGCTAATGAAGGTTTGATGCCTGAAGCGCATTTTATCACTCGTATTGAAAATGCCAGTGGTCAGGTCATCAAGAGTCATAAAAACTCCCAAAAACGAGTGATTGATAAGTCTGTAGCTGATAAAATGACCAGTATGATGCTAGGAACATTTACCAATGGTACAGGAATTAGTTCGTCGCCAACAGATTATGTTATGGCTGGAAAGACAGGTACTACTGAGGCCGCTTTTAATTCAGTATATACTAGTGACCAGTGGGTGATTGGTTATACTCCAGATGTGGTAATTACCCACTGGCTCGGCTTCCCGACGACGGATGAGAACCATTATCTAGCAGGTTCGACCTCAAATGGAGCAGCCCATGTCTTTAGAAGTATGGCTAATACCATTTTGCCATACACTCCAGGTAGCGCTTTTACAGTTGAGAATGCTTATAAACAAAATGGGATTGAACCAGAAAATACGAAAAAGCAAGTTGTTGAAAATGGGACAAACCAGTCTGAGGATCCGATAGCGGATATTCGTAGTCGTGCACAAAATCTTGTAGATGAAGCAGGACGTGCGATTTCAGAAGCTAAAATAAAAGAAAAAGCCCAGACAATATGGGACTCAATCCTTAATCTATTTCGTTAAGAGGCTTGTCAAAGCCTAGGTTTCTTGTTATAATAGATAAGATGGAGGCGTTATGGCACTAAAAAAAGCAAGCCTAGCTTGTGCAGTTTGTGGTTCAAGAAATTATTCAATCAAAATTAGTGGGAACCCCAAGCCAACACGACTAGAAGTAAATAAATTTTGTAAACATTGTGGGAAATATACGACACATAGAGAAACAAGATAGGAGAGAACGATGGGTTTTATTAAGGATATTTTTAAACTTCTTAAAGAAACAACGTGGCCAACTCGCAAGGAAAGCTGGAGAGATTTTCGCTCTATTATGGAATACACAGCCTTCTTTGTGGTCATCATTTACATTTTTGACCAGTTGATTGTTTCAGGTTTGATTCGATTTATTAACATTTTTTAGAAGAAAGGCAGAGAGCTTCTGCTAATTTCTTCTATTATGAAAGGAAATATCATGGATAGTTTTGACAAAGGATGGTTTGTTCTACAAACTTATTCTGGCTATGAAAATAAGGTAAAAGAAAATCTATTGCAACGTGCGCAAACGTATAACATGTTGGATAATATTCTACGCGTTGAGATTCCAACACAAACCGTGCAAGTTGAGAAAAATGGAAAGAAAAAGGAAGTTGAAGAGAATCGCTTTCCAGGTTATGTCCTTGTAGAAATGGTCATGACAGATGAAGCATGGTTCGTCGTTCGAAACACACCTAACGTAACAGGATTCGTCGGCTCACACGGGAACAGATCAAAACCAACTCCACTATTGGAACAAGAAATCCGTGATATCTTGGTTTCAATGGGACAAACTGTTCAAGAGTTCGATATTGACGTTGAAGTTGGACAGACAGTCCGCATTATTGATGGCGCTTTTGCAGACTACACAGGGAAAATTACTGAAATTGATAACAACAAAGTGAAGATGATTATCTCTATGTTTGGTAATGATACGATTGCAGAAGTGAATCTCAACCAAATTGCAGAATTATAACCCCAGAGAGGCTTTGCCTCTCTTTTTATGTGCCGTTGAGGGAGGAAGAAGTATAGAATAGAGGAAGTAGACCCAGGGGTTCACGCATTTTGCTAAACTAAATGCAGAAAGGAGAGGTCTATGAATCTAAAAGACTTATATGAAGAAAGTAAGGGAATCGTCCATAAGTGTCGCAAAGATTATCATTTGCATCTGTGGGAGAAAGAGGACTGGGATCAGGAAGGCATGTTATGCCTGTATGATCTGGTGAGCCGTAATCCAGAGTTATTAGAGGGCGAGCGCCATCGACTTTATGTCTGCTTTAAAACAAAGTTTAGAAATCGTATCCTAGATTACATCCGTAAACAGGAAAGCCACAAGCGTCGTTTTGACAAAGAACCCTATGAAGAGGTGAGTGAGATTAGCCATCGTCTAGGAGAAAAGGGGCTCAGACTGGATGATTATTATCTCTTTCACGAACTTCTAAAGACTTACAAATCCAAGCAAAGTGAGGAAAAACAAGAGTTAGTGGACCGTCTCATGGGAGGAGAAGTCTTTAGAGGACGTAAAGCTCTCCTGAGAGAACTTTCCCTTATCTTTTCAGAATTTCGGTAA
>NZ_JAKUWI010000008.1:0-1122 GCF_026782345.1 Streptococcus oralis
TATAAGAAGTAACGACTAAATTTAGATAAGGAAATGGCTTATAATGAAAAATAAAAAAGAAGTCTATGGATTTCGTAAAAGCAAGGTTGCCAAAACTTTGTGTGGTGCTGTTTTAGGAACTGCTTTGATTGCTTTTGCAGACAAAGCAGTATTTGCTGATGAAGTCACAGAGACAACTAGTACAAGTACAGTTGAGGTGGCTACTACAGGAAACCCAGCCACAAATCTACCACAAGCTCAGGGTGAAATGAGCCAAGTTGCCAAAGAGAGCCAAGCTAAGGCTGATTCTAAAGACTCAGCTTTGCCAGTAGAAGTATCATCAGCTGATTTGGATAAAACAGTTGCCGATGCAAAATCTGCAGGAGTTAAGGTAGCTCAAGATGAAACAAAAGACAAAGGAACAGCCACAACTGCTACAGAGAATGCTCAAAAACAAGATGAGATTAAAAGCGACTATGCTAAACAGGCTAAAGAAATAAAGAAGACAACTGAAGCATATAAAAAAGAAGTCGAAGTTCATCAGGCAGAAACAGATAAAATCAATGCTGAAAACAAAGCAGCGGATGACAAGTATCAAAAAGATCTAAAAAGTCATCAAGAAGAAGTTGAAAAAATCAACACTGCTAATGCAACAGCTAAAGCAGAATATGAGGCTAAGCTAGCGCAATACCAAAAAGATTTAGCAACTGTCAAAAAAGCAAACGAAGATAGTCAACGGGATTATCAAAATAAACTTTCAGCTTACCAGACAGAATTAGCTCGAGTACAAAAAGCTAATGCGGAAGCTAAAGAGGCATATGATAAAGCAGTAAAAGAAAACACTGCAAAGAATGCAGCGCTTCAAGCTGAAAATGAAGCGATTAAACAACGTAATGAAACTGCAAAAGCAACTTATGAAGCGGCAATGAAGCAGTATGAAGCAGACCTTGCAGCTATTAAGAAAGCTAAGGCGGATAATGATGCTGATTATCAAGCTAAATTAGCAGCTTATCAGACAGAATTGGCTCGAGTTCAAAAGGCAAATGCGGAAGCTAAAGAGGCTTATGATAAAGCAGTAAAAGAAAACACAGCTAAAAATACAGCCATTCAAGCTGAAAATGAAGCGATTAAGCAACGTAACGC
>NZ_JAKUWI010000009.1:0-1693 GCF_026782345.1 Streptococcus oralis
TAGGAGTTGTTGGCTCCTCTGGTTTCTTAGGTTCTGGCGTTGTAGTACGAACTGTGTTTGAAGCGTAAGCAACTTTGTTCACAGTATTTACATAGGTATTTTCAAAAGTTCCGACAGCAATTCGTTTCATTTGAATATAAGTCTCAGCCTGGAATGGAGAATCCAACTGAATCTCTTGAAGGAATTCTTCCTTGAAGCGAATGGTAATCATTCCCTTATCTTGGTCATGTTCAACCTGTGTTTCAGCGGTTAAGTCTGTCCCTGCCTTGATAACACGACCGTCTTTCAATCGGATATCAACCTTGGCAAGAACTTTATAGTTTCCAGTGTATTGATCACCTTTTTGGTCATAATCATCTACAAAACTATAGTCATTCAAGTCCTCAGAATGATTTTGTGGAATCAAACCACCGATTAAACGATAATTGAAGTACTGGTTCAATGGAATTGTTTGGCCATCAATATTGTCACTGCTTGGATCCATACTGATTGTCACATCTTTTTTAGGTGTGATTTTCGGTACATTGTTGACAACTACTTCTGTAGCATAGCCATTTCCAAAATCAATTTGGTAGGCTTTGTTTTCATACTTACCACCCGTTTGACCAAATTCAGGTTTAACTGTCATCGGATCTGTGATGAGCAATGATTTTCCTGCTGCTACATAGTTCTTGTAGAATTCGGCTGGATTATCAGCTGAGAAGAGTTGGAAAGCACCTTTAACAGTGATGTTTGCTTTCTTCAACAGCTCTTGAATCTTCTTAGGAGCAGCTTCTAAACTATCATATTGTTGAACACTGATACCTGGTACAAGATTGCCCTCTAGATCACGAATCTTAACCAATTCTGGATGAAGGGTTAAGGCTTCTTCTGGATAATCATCCACATAGTAGAAACCATTTTGAATTGCTTCTTTAGAAGATTTATCTCCCTTGTATTGGTCCAAATCCCATGTGAGTTCATAGTAGTTCGTTGAACCAGCTAGAACTTCTTTGCCATCAATATTCACACCTTGCTTGTTCTTGTTAACTTTCAAAGGCTTGATGTAGTTGTTATTTGGATTGTCAGGATCATTTGGTTTACCTGGAGTCGTTACACGAACAATATTTGACTTGACACCGTAGGCATCGTTAACTGTCAATGTAAAGTTATTTGTATAAGTTGCCCCATCATTCAAGACACGACCAACAACCGTTGGATAAAGAGTTTCAACAGGTTTAGTTAAATCAGCATTGTATGTTGCCAATGTCTCGTCAGTCGCCTTAAAGGTTACAGTGTGACTAGCTTTGTCATAGCTTGTTTCAAACCCTTTGCTTGCAGCCTTGGTTGCTTCCAAATCAAACTGATAGCCAGTTGGAAGTGGATCTACCAATACAAATGAAGTTGTTTTTGGACGACCAGCTGTCAACGCTTCTGTTTTCAACTCAAACTTCACTACAGACTGCTTAGCAACTAGAGTACGATCGATATCTACTCCATCCTCGTTTTTAATTTCTTTATTAATCTGAGGTTGTGCAAATAGACGATTGTAATGGAAGTGAACTGTTGGCACCGCTGGTGGTGTTGGCAACTGCTTAGGAGTTGGTGCTACCGGCGGAGTTGGCAATGGATCATAATTTGGCTCTTCTGGTTTTGATGGCTCTGGTTGATCTGGAGTCTTAACTGGTGGTGTTGGCTCATTTTCGTAGCTTGG